>CAZKTR010000440.1:0-3230 GCA_964555525.1 uncultured Pirellulaceae bacterium | reverse complement strand
CTGGTATCCGTACTAGTAGGTTTTGCTAATTCACTTCGGCATTCCGCTTAAAGGCGGTACTACAAACCTCAGTTACTTGGCCATCGCTTCTGTTTTTTCTTCCGAGTCGCTTTCGTTTTTAGCTTCCGCATCGTCTGCCCAGAGGCCTGCTTCTTTGTAGTACTTAATCGCACCTGGGTGAAACGGTGTGCCTAAGTCACGCGTGATGTTTTTTGGGTTGAGCGATTTGCCTGCAGGGTGTTGCTTAGCGATGTTGGCTCGGTTTTCATACATTATCTTCGTGAAGTTGTAGACGACGTCTTCCGCGACATTGGCGTGTGTCAACAATTGCATGTTTCCGACGTTAATCCCCTGCAGGTCTTCGTTCAAGTCACTGTACTTGTCAGCTGGAATAGGAACGTTGAAGTAGAAGGGATACTTTTTTAATTTCTCGACGGCGGCTTCGTCGAACTTAAGAAACACGACATCTTGTGAGCTGCAAAGTTGCTCCGCTGCACTTACTGGGTGTGCTCCACCCATGAAGGCTGCATCGGCTTTGCCGTCGGCGATCATGTTTGATGCGGCTAGGTAGTTGCCGTTTAAAACCGTCATGTCGCTATACTTGATTCCGTGGGCCTCGAGCAGTGGTTTAAGGAAGTAGTCGAATCCGGCTCCGGCAGGGCCTAAAACAACTCGTTTGCCTTTTAGGTCAGCAATCGACTTGATGCCAGTGCTTTCGGTCGTCACGAACATGCCAACGTTGGGAGCCATGGTCGCGATCGCGCGAATTTCGCGTTTGGTTTTCCAAGCGCCTTCACCGCGCACGGCGAAGTAGCTGATCGCTGCGTTGGCCATCGCAACTTCTAGGTCACCAGATTCCAGACTGCGAATGTTTTCTTGAGTGCCTTTGGTCGCACTTGAGCTAACGACCCAGTTGAGGTCTCCTTTGTTTTCATCGACGGTGGTGGCGATCGCATTGCCAACAGGTACAAAGGCGCCACCCAGAGGTGCTGTGCCTAAGGTAATGAATTCAGTGCTTGACGTTTCACATCCAAGAAAACCAAGGAACGACGCTGTGACTACGGCTAAAAAACAAAGAGAATTGCGTTTCATGATTGAAGCTGGGAGTTGTGTTTGAATTGAAAGGTGCGAGTGTAACCAAATTCTCAAGACTTTCGAGTCGCGGGACAATAAAAGCGGCCTAAGTAAGGTGCTTAGTACGGGTTTTTGTTGGGTTTGTGAAGTAGGTGTCGCCAGGACTCCTGAACTCTGGCGAGCTTGTCGCTTTATTCAAATTGAAAACATAACGTGAGCCGTTTTGTCGCTAGCCACGGTTTATGGGCGATGAAACCGTGGCTAGCGCCAAAACGGCTAATAAAGCGACAGCTTCTGGCGAGTCCAGCTACTAGCCGAACAGCGGTGTCGACAAGTAACGTTCCCCCAAACTACACATGATCGTGACGATACGCTTGCCCTTCATTTCGGGGCGAGCGGCAATTTTGGCGGCGGCGCATAGGTTGGCTCCGCTGCTAATGCCAGCAACGATGCCTTCTTGTGCGGCCAGTTTTTTGCCCCACTCAAACGCCTCTTCGTCGGTGATAGTGATCACTTCGTCGATGATCGAAGTGTCTAAGTTTTTCGGAACGAAGCCCGCACCGATACCTTGGATATTGTGCTTGCCCGGTTGGCCGCCACTGATGACTGGTGAGGTAGCTGGTTCGACCGCGTAGGCTTTGAAGTCGGGGTTCATTTTTTTTAGGAACCGAGACGAACCGGTGATCGTACCGCCGGTTCCAACGCCGGCAACGATGGCGTCGATCTGTTGCCCGCTGTCTGCCCAGATCTCAGGGCCGGTGGTGGCTTCATGCATTGCCGGGTTGGCCGGGTTTTCAAATTGTTGTGGTGTCCAGCTGTTTGGATCGGTTTCTACGATCTCGGCCGCGCGGCGGATGGAGCCCGGGATGCCTTCGGCGGCAGGAGTTAAAACCACGTTCGCGCCCAGCTGTTTTAGTAACGTTCGACGTTCGATGGACATCGACTCGGGCATGGTCAGGGTCAGCTTGTAACCTTTGGCGGCACAAACAAAGGCCAATGCAATTCCGGTATTGCCACTGGTTGGTTCAACAATGTGAGTGTTGGCGTTGATCACACCGTCTCGCTCGCCCGCCTCGATCATCGCCGAACCGATTCTATCTTTGACGCTGTTCAGCGGAGAGTAGAACTCGCACTTGGCAAAGACGGTAGCGTGATCGGACGGGATCAAGCGGTTAATCTTGATCATGGGGGTGTCACCAACGGCGGCTACTGCGTTGTCAAAGATTTGGTTTCGTGGCATGTTGTTTTTGGTTTTAAAAAGGGCGCTGGATTGTCGTTTGTATGGTCAGTTGCTTGTGTTGAGCAGGCAGTATTTTGCTGGCAGCGACAGTTTATCGTCTTCCATCGGTTAGTTGAACCGACGTTTTGAGGCTCTTTCGCCAAGCGCGAGCGGGCAAGAAAAGTCGCGGAAACCAAGGAATTGCCATGTTTTGGTGAATTTCGTAACCTCAACGGCAGTTCTGTACGGCTTTCGGCGTCGCGTTGACCTTGAACCAGATTTTTGAGGCTCCTACTATCCAGCCGCAATTTCGTGTCTTCGATGTCGACCATGCCTTTTTCAATCCAAAATCTGATTGCTGCCGTCACCATTTCGTTTATCACGATGGCGAATTGGCATCCATGCGCTGCAGGGCAGCAAGCGAGTGGGATTGATGCCGGACGCATGCAAGGTGTTTCTTCGGTTTCATCGTTCAATCCGTTGCGGACGTCGCCGTCAGTGGGTTTGCGCGCTGTCCAGGCTGAAGCGCAAGTTGAATGGTCGAAGCAATCGCCAAGTGAACCAGTTGCAGATTCAATGACTAGCTCGCTGTCAACGCGTTTGGCGGAGAACCCGATCGAGGATCTTGACGGTTCGTTTTTTGGGCAAGACCAACCACCGGTGGTCGTGGTTTGGATGAATTCTGATTTGCACAATGCATTGGTATCCGAGCAGCAGCTGAAGCAGTGGATGCATTCGGGGCGTGGACAAGAGGATTTGCAACCGGCGGCACGCATCGATACATGGCAAGCCGATTTAGGGGGGCAAGTTCACCCGGCAAGTTTTATGTCGACAGAGGCTGGGGCACCCGTGCTTACAAGGTTCGAGGAGCAGGTCAAAGAATTTGATGAACGTTTGGCGGCGATTAGAAAGCAATATGAAACCAAAAAGAAACAGC
>CAZKTR010000439.1:0-3233 GCA_964555525.1 uncultured Pirellulaceae bacterium | reverse complement strand
CACTAAGTTAAGACCCAAAGTCTTCTTACAGTTAGCGATTTACAAAACGAAACAACGAACAAATCACATCAGGACCTACCTAAATTAACATTAGTTTTTTGCGACAAACGTGTCGCAAATAGGTATAACTAACAGTAGGCAAGCCAGTTCCTAGACTGCCTGAAAAGGAAATGCGACTCACCAACGCTGTCACTGAAGGCATCAACTTCCAGTTGACGGATACCAAAAGTCCCTTGACTTTAGAAAGTGACCAACATGACTGAGGCCCCATTCAAAGAGCCAGCCAAAAAGTTGGGTTTCTATGTCGTAGGAATTGGAGCTTCGGCTGGTGGCTTAGAAGCCTTGGAACAAATGTTTCAAGTCATGCCGTGCGACTCAGGCATGGCATTTGTTATCGTGCAGCACTTGTCTCCTGACTTCAAGAGCTTGATGAGCGAGTTACTTGCTCGTTACACCGACATGCCAATTCACCGTGTCGTAGACGGAATGCAGGTCGAACGAAATTCCCTGTATCTGATCCCTCCGAATCAAGAAATGATCATTGCCGATGGCAAGCTATTGTTAACCGAGCGAGATTCCGATCAACCGCTGGCCCTACCGATCGACCATTTCTTCCGCTCGCTTGCTCAGGACTTGGGTGACAAAAGCATCGCAGTGATTCTGTCGGGCACTGGCAGTGACGGCTCGCGCGGACTGCGAGACGTTCACGAAGTCGGCGGATTGGTCATCTCACAATCGCTGGAGAGCGCCAAATTTGACGGCATGCCGCGTAGCGCGATGGACACGGGCCTGATTGACGTTGCACTTACCCCCGACCAAATTCCTCAAACGCTGGCGCGCTACTCCGCGTACCCGCTTCGTTCACAACTGGCAGTTCCGCCGATCGATGAATCAAACATGGAGCACATCTTTCGATTGCTTTTAGAACGATACCGAATTGACTTCAACATCTACAAACCAGCCACGATTGGTCGACGTATCGAACGCCGAATCCAACTGAACCATCTGGAGAACATTGATGAATATGTGCAGCGTCTCGATAGCGACCCAAACGAAGTAGAACTGCTGCATAAAGACTTGCTGATTGGCGTGACACAGTTCTTTAGAGACAAAGAAGCCTTCGACATGTTGCGTCATGAAATCCTAGAAAGCCTACTGCAGGAGGGCGAACAAACAGAAGAATTTCGCGTGTGGGTTACCGCTTGTGCGACTGGCGAAGAAGCCTACTCGGTTGCGATCGTCATTGCTGAATGCTTGCAAGAATTAAACAGCAACCGCAGAGTCAAAATATTCGCTACCGATGTCAATCAAGCATCCATCGATTTCGCTCACGCAGGCCATTATCCAGCGTCGAGCCTTGAGGACGTCGAGCCTTCAAGGCGGAAGAAGTTCTTTACCAAAACAAAATCTGGTTATCGAGTTGCACCGGACATTCGACACATGATCGTTTTCGCGCCGCACAATCTAGTGGATGATGCGCCGTTTACCCGATTGAACTTGGTAACTTGCCGCAATGCATTGATTTATTTTAAAGCAATCGCGCAAAAGAAAGTTCTATCGCTATTTCACTTTGGTTTAAAAACAGGCGGAGTGGCATTCTTAGGCGCCAGCGAAAGTACCGGCGAACTGTCTGATGAATTTGAAGTGCTGCACCAAAAATGGAAGTTCTTTCGCAAACGAAAGAACATTCGGTTTTCGCCTGATTTCCGAATGCCTCTAGCGACAGGTGGATCAGAATCACTTACGCCAGCTAGAATCAAATCGCATCCAGTAGTGACCTCAGGCAGTGAGCTCTCCAACACCTACGATGAACTGCTCGAACGGTACATGCCCGCCGGCGTATTGGTCGATCAAGACAAAAACGTGTTACACATTTTCGCGGGGGCTGGCGAATTCCTGTCATATCGCGATGGTCGAACTTCACACAACCTACTGGAGATGCTCGACGGCGATTTAAAACTGGCCGTTGCTGGCGGACTCCAACGAGTCATCAAAGAAGGAAAACCCGTTAGCTCTCCACGTGTTGTGATCCCAGGACCGCCGCAACGCTATCTCCGAATCGACATCTCGCCGTTTCGCAAACGTGGACTGCACCCCAAGTACTTAATAACTTTTGAAGAACTGGAAGCGCCGCAGGAACCCAGTTCAGACAATCTGGAGCCACTAAAACTAGACGAAGCATCTCGTAGTTGGTTGACCGAGCTAGAACAGGAACTTCGTTACACCAAGGAAAATTTGCAATCCACCATCGAGGAACTGGAAACCAGCAACGAAGAACTGCAAGCCACTAACGAAGAACTCGTCGCATCCAACGAAGAACTGCAAAGCACCAACGAAGAATTACACTCCGTCAACGAAGAACTGTATACCGTCAACGCAGAATACCAACTCAAAATCTCAGAGCTGACCGAACTGAGCAACGACATGGACAACCTGCTGGTCAGCACCGAAGTCCACACGTTGTTTCTTGACGAGAACCTCTGCATACGCAAATTCACGCCGAAAATGGCGGACGTGTTTAATTTAGTAATGCATGACATCGGGCGCAGAATCGATGCTTTCTCAAATAACATCGACTGCACCAGCCTGATTGACACGGTTACTCAAGTCCTCGATCAAGACAAGCCTCACGAAGAACGCGTCCAAGACAATCATGGCAATTGCTTCTTGATGCGAGTACTACCCTACCATTCGAGCGAAGAAACCAATGGCGTCGTTTTAACGTTGATCGACATCTCCCTACTCGTAGAAGCACAAGAGAATGCCCTACGAGAACAAGAGTTATTTGAGCGGGCGGTTGCCGCCAACCGCGACGGAACTTGGGACTGGGTCGATGTCAAGCAAGATTCGATGTGGTGGACGTCGAGCTGTTACACACTGCTTGGATTCGAACCCGATGAATTTCCCGCATCACGCTTAGCTTGGCTGCGCCTCATTCACCCAGACGACCAACACAAAGTCAGAGAAACAAGCATCCCCGACATCCAAAAGTGCTACGTCGAGATGCATCGAGAATTCGAATACCGAATGCGGACCAAATCAGGCGAGTATCGTTGGTTTCGGCACCGCGCGATCGTCGACTACGACGACGACGGGAACCTCGCGCGAATGACAGGATCGGTGCGAGATGTTCACGATCGCAAAGTTGCTGAGTTAAAGAATCTTGATGAGATTCAACGTCGTGACAGTTTCTTGGCGATGTTGTCACACGAACTGCGAAACCCGATGGGCGC
>CAZKTR010000438.1:0-3239 GCA_964555525.1 uncultured Pirellulaceae bacterium | reverse complement strand
TATATTTCGCCGCGTTCTGGTTGTTGCAACGTGCTATTAATAACGCGGCGGTGGTCGATGTGGGCTGGGCAATGTCCGTTGCGCTGGTGGGCGTGTTTTATTGTGCGGTTTCTGGAGGTGATGCCAATCGGCGGTGGTTGTTGGCGATTTTAATTTTGGGTTGGGCGACTCGGTTGAGTCTGTATCTATACAGTCGTTGGAAGCAACATCCTGAAGACGAACGATACACGTCGTTGAAAAATAAATGGGGCGATCATGCTCCGTTTCGGATGTTTCGTTTTTACCAATTTCAAGCTGTTGGGGCGTTCATTTTTACTTGGCCGCTGCTGGTGGTTGCGAATCTCGATGTTCGACTTGGTGGGTTGGACTATGTTGCGATCGTGGTCTGGGGCGTATCGATCGTTTGTGAGGCACTGTCTGACCTGCAGCTGAAATGGTTTAAGCAGGACAAAGCCAACCAAGGTGAGGTTTGTCGGTCTGGTTTGTGGAGATACTCGCGGCACCCAAATTACTTTTTCGAGTGGCTGCATTGGTGGACCTACGTGTTGATGGCCGCGACTAGCCCGTGGGTGTTGGTGACGTTGATTGCTCCGTTGGCGATGTGGCATTTTTTGGTCAACGTGACTGGCATTCCAACCACCGAAGCGCGAGCGATCCAGTCGCGGGGGGATAAGTACCGGCAGTATCAACAGACTACGAACGCTTTCTTTCCTGGGTTCCCTAGAAACATTGAGGTTGAAAAGTGATCGCGAAATTTATTGATTGGACTGAACGAGGGTGCATGCCAGACAAGCTAGTTCGAATGGGGATTCGGCGGCTGCTGAAGAAACGTTTGGCTGCGGTCGACCAAGGGAGTTCGGTCGCCAATCGCAAGCGGTTGGATGCGTTGATCGAGGAATTTTCAAATGGCCCGCTTGCGCTGGTGCCTGAGAAAGCTAACGAGCAACACTATGAAGTGCCAGCGGAGTTGTTTGTAAAAACGCTTGGCCAGCGACTCAAGTATTCGGGTTGTTACTGGCCCGAAGGCGTAGCCGACTTGAATCAAGCCGAAGAAGCGGCACTCGCCAAAAGCTGTGAGCATGCGGAGTTGGTTGATGGGATGGATGTTTTGGAGTTGGGCTGTGGTTGGGGATCGTTGTCGTTGTGGATGGCCGAGCACTATCCCAATGCAAAGATTACTTCGGTGTCCAATTCAGCGTCACAACGTGAGTTCATTTTGCGACGAGCCCAAGAGCGTGGGGTGGATGCAAACCTAAATGTGATCACATGCGATATCAATGATTTGCAGTGTCAGCAGAAGTTCGATCGAGTGGTATCGATTGAAATGTTCGAGCACGTGCGGAACCATAAAGAGTTGTTTCGGCGGATCGCGGGTTGGTTAACAGACGATGGGAGATTGTTTGCCCACATTTTTTGCCACCGGCAATGGACCTATAAATTTGAAGATCAGGGCAGTAGTGACTGGATGAGCCGTTATTTTTTCTCGGGGGGGATCATGCCAGGAAATGATTTGTTTTTGCAGTATCAAGATGATTTGAGGTTCCAACGGCAATGGACGTGGGACGGCACGCACTACCAAAAGACTTGTGAGGCTTGGTTGCGAAACATGGGGAAAAATCGAAGTCAGATCATGCCTTTGCTGGAAGAAACCTATGGGGAAAAGGACGCCGTTCGGTGGTTCAACCGTTGGCGAATGTTCTATCTTGCATGCAGTGAATTATTTGGTTTTCGTGAGGGCCAAGAGTGGTGGGTGTCGCACTATTTATTTTCTAAAAAGTAATTGTGCAAAATGTTTGACATTTGGATTTGATTACTAGATATTACTCGGAGCACCAGGAGCATTTTCGTGAGCAAGGAAGGCCTGCAATTCTTTTGAAAAGGATCTGTAATAGATCCAACTGCAAGGAGTTAGTTGTGGCGGAGTCGATTTTAGAGGCGATTAGGAACGGAAACTGGAATTATGAACCCCCAACGGTCGATAAAAAAGATTATGATGCGACCTCGGCATTGCCTGGTACCGAAGAAAAGGTAGGGTTTATGGCCGCTCGGGCGTTGGAGGGATTGCCGCTGTGGCACCCCGACGACCGCAGCACGCTCGATGGAAAATTGAGTTGAGCGTGTCTTTTATCTAGCCAATTTAAACACTAATACTTTTTCCATGCCAAAATTTAACGTCTCGGTTGATCACGAGACTCCTCGCCCTGATGCGATTGCCAAGCTTAAAAACTTCTCTGAACAAATTCGACAAGATTCGCCGGTAGAGTTAACGGATGTAACCGAGGCTTGGGATGCCGACGGGAATCTGGAGTTCGCTTTCAAAGCCATGGGCATGACGATTTCGGGTTCGGTCGTGACTTCTGATTCGCAGGTTGTTGTCGCTGGGAAGTTGCCGTTTGCTGCGGTACCGTTTCGTGGGCAGATTGAGCAACAGATTAAAAAGCAAGTTTTGAGTGCGCTGGGTTAGTGAAAGTGGCGCCAGTTGTCTCCGGCCTGTTATCCGCAAACTGTCAGCCCGTTGGGCCTTTGAGCAACCAAGGTGCGGCTGAATTTGTTTGTTCGGAGATTCTTTGACCGGCGCTGACGCCCGCCTTCCGGCTCGTCGTTAAACTCTGTAGCGTTTTCCCGCGGCCGGCGCGCAAAGACCGGCTGGAAACGCTGGCAGTACCGCCGCCACTGGCTTACTGCTAGCAGTTGCAAAGCGAAGCTGATCGAAATCTATCGCTACCAACTCGATACGGTGCTATCCTGTCGGCCTAAAGCGAAGATCAAGGACGACATTCGCTGCGAATTTGATTGCTTGTTGCCGGATAAAAATCCAGTTACTGCAACGTGGATACGCACCCGTCGAATCTTCAGAATCTTCGTCTTTTTCTTATATGGTTTTGGTTGCTCTTTGGGTGATCAGAAAAGACTTAAGACTTGGAGAATCGGATGCACTCCCTAAAAAATACAATCATTGCCGTTGGTTTGCTTGGCCTGTCGTTTGTTTTTTATCAAATGTCGTCACCGGACCAAAGCAATTTCGAGGAGATAGCTCCACCCGTTATCACGGATCTTCACGTGGCCGATGCAGGATCGGCTGGCCATGTGAAGTTACCAAGTCTAAACAGCTCACGACCGCCCGGAAATGAAATTGGTTTACGGAACCCACTTGCCTCGCGCAATTCGAGTAAGCCCAGCGATTTTAAACCGCCATCGCCCAAGATCACCAATCCTAATCCTTTGGCGGCACCCGAGCT
>CAZKTR010000437.1:0-3255 GCA_964555525.1 uncultured Pirellulaceae bacterium | reverse complement strand
CGTAGTCTTCCCACAGCGACGCGCGGAAGTTCAAGTCATACGAAGTGATCGTTCCGTGCTTTTTGGCGGCAGTCAAAGCTTCTTTAATCACACCTGGCGTGGTGTCCGACAACGCGCCGAAAATTCCACCAGTGTGAAACCAGCGAACACCCAAAGTGCCAAAGATATGTTCCCAATCGATATCACCAGGCTTCAACTGCGATGCAGCGGTATGCCCACGATCACTACAGCCCAGTGCCGCACGAACGCCAAAACCGCGTTCTGTAAAGTTCAAACCGTTGCGAGACTTGCGTCCCAAGCCATCATGTTCGACCCACTTCACGTGATCCAAGTTGACGCCGCCTTGCAGAATCAAATCTTCAAGCAATCGTCCAACTTCGTTATCAACGAACGAAGACACCAACGCGGCACGCTGCTTAAAACAACGTCGTAGGCCGCGAGCAACGTTGTATTCGCCGCCGCCTTCCCAAGCTTGAAACTGACGCGTGGTTCGGATGCGACCATCGCCCGGATCCAAGCGAAGCATGACTTCGCCAAGGGACAAAATATCGTAAGTACAATCGGAGGCAGGTTTAATTTGCATGGCAGAAGGCTGTGAAAATTAGAGTAAGTAGTTAAGTAAAGTTGATATCTCAATCAATATTTGTTTAGTCGATGAACAGAGGCTGCAAGTGCCGCTGCCATAAATTATCGGTAACGTTTCGAGAGACTTCGGTTTCGAATTCCTCCAACGCACCGTAGTAGCGATCGCCCATCTCCGCGGCTACTTTATAACCGACGTGCAAGAGCTGACGAAAGCTAGGATTGTAATTTGAATGATCCGGATTGTGTCGCAAAGAAGTAGCATATTTTTCGCTATCCCAGCCATTAACGTCATCCGCAGTCGGCAATTGATCTACATCGACATCGATTACCGTCGCATAAGGAGCACATAATTCTTTTCGGCGCGACAGCGCACTGGCATAAACCTCTTTGGCGATCTCTAGGCCCTGCCCCCCGGCTTCGGCCAAACCAATTAGTTCTTCCAGCCATGTCGTGCCCGCGGTTTTCACATGCAACCCAGCGCCAGTGCGTTTCAAAGCTCGTTTAATCGCCGGGTAAATCGAAAACTTATCCGACCCCGAATGAACGCTCAGCTTCAAGTTCTCCGGCAAACCGAACTCAGCAACCGCAAACGCAATCGCCGCTAGATCGTCGTTGAATTCTTTTTCGAATTGATCCACATCACCGACATAGTCCACGCCTTTATTGAAACGCCCTGTGAACTTTGGCGCAATGGTTTGGATCGGCACACCCTCTTGAGCAATCGCGGCCAAGATAAAAAACATCTCCAGCGGCGATTGAGGAGCGTCTGTTTCGTCCATCGAAATTTCGGGGATCAAATTTTCCGCCCCGCGTCGTTCAGCGATATGACGATAGATTTCACCAGCCAGTTTGACCGCTCCTAAAAACGTATTGGCAACGCCGCAAATCGTTTCCTCAGTCACGTCGAACGAACCGGCACCGGGGATCTCCAGCGAACCGACGTACTTGCCGCAATACTGAACAAACCCGTCGATTTGATCTGTATTGGCGGGCTTACCAATCGCGGCGGCAACGTCGATGGTAAAAAAGTCATGGCTGTCGACAAACGGCTCAACCGTTGCCAAATTAATATGATCGGCGTCCAATCGATACGGCCCGTCGTAGCTCAACGCCGCCACCGCAGCATCGGCTTCTTCACGTAATGAAACCGGCTCCGTACCAACCGTCTTGTGCTCGCGATTTGATTTATTCCAGACCGGCGTGATCTCAACACCAGCGTCTCTGGCATGCAAAATCGCTTGCAATTGGGCTCGCCCTTGATGCAAGAAGCGATCGCCTAAACCAAAACTGAACTTTTCCAACTTCATCTATCTTCAATCAATTTAAAACTTGATTACTCGACGCTCGAAAGCGGCTTTGGCAATTCACCCGAAGTCTGGCGACATCGGCTACGCCCGTCTTAGATGGTCATACAGGCGTAACCGCCATCGACAACGATCTCGGTTCCGGTCATGAACGAACCCGCCTCAGAGGCCAACAACAAAGTCGCACCGTCCAATTCATTGGAATCACCAAAGCGTTGCATTGGCGTGTGCCCCATGATTTGGCTAACCCGCTCGGGAGTCAAGACTTTACGATTTTGCTCAGCCGGGAAAAAGCCTGGCACAAGCGTGTTTACGCGGACGCCTTGCGTTGCCCACTCTCGAGCCAAATTTTTGGAAATATTATGAACGGCAGCTTTGGTCATCGAATAAGTAAACACTCGCGACAACGGAATCACGCCAGACATAGAACCGACATTAATGACCGAAGCTTTGACTTTGTTTTCGATAAAGTACTTACCGAAAACTTGACACGTAACAAAAACCGCTTTGGCATTTGTATTGAAGATTCGATCGTACTCGTCTTCGGGAACGTCCAAAAACGGAGTTGCTGAATTAACGCCCGCACCGTTGACCAACACGTCAACCTTGCCCGAACGCTCCAACACTGCCGCCAGCAAACTCTCCAAGCTCTCCCGCGACGAAACATCGACGGGCACAAAGTAGCCTGAACCACCGGCTGCCTCGATGGCCTCTAGTTTGCTCTTGGCCTTTTCTTCACTGCGGCCCACAACCACCACTTCGGCTCCAGCTTTGGCCATCGCCACCGACATCGCGCCGCACAGTTCACCCGTGCCGCCAATCACAACGGCAGTTTTTCCAGACAGAGAAAATAAGTTTTCGATCGACATTAGCTTGGCAGCCGCAAAGCGGACTGTTGATAAAGGTAAAGATTAGTTTTTTTCGTAGCCGGGCTCGCCCGAATCCGTGGCTCTATGAGCCGTTTTGGCGCTAGCCACGGTTTCCGCCGCTTATAAACCGTGGCTAGCGCCAAAACGGCTCATGTTAATATTTGCAAATCGACCGCTTCGGCTGGCCGAGACTTAAGCCGTCTTAAGTTTCGAAACGTCCCAAGCCTCCAAACCGCATTCAGCTGCGATTTCATTGAAGCCCGCAATCTCGGCAGCACTAAACAACAAGCCACCTGCTTCGGTAGAAACCTTGGCCGCGTTGGCTTCGATTTGACCTGGGAAAATACAAGTGTCACTGTTGCCGTGGCCCAAAACATCTTCCAGCACGGCTTTGAGATTTTCTTGTTGACTACGACCTTTGGCAAACAAACCCGCGTTCATTGCATCCGGATGAATCACTTGGAAGTAGAAGTTCGTCGAAGCTTTCTCGCCGCCGT
>CAZKTR010000436.1:0-3257 GCA_964555525.1 uncultured Pirellulaceae bacterium | reverse complement strand
CGAGAAAACCAGACTTGGCGAGCCGCTCAAATCGACAACTTGATCGGGCTTCTCTGATGACGCCGGCTGATTCATCAATTCGGCAAGGCTTGGCGACAACGTCTGTAAACGCCAGCCTCTTCCTGCAACCACATTTTGCACGCAAACGATCTTGCCCGCTTCGGCATCCCAGTGCAGATTTTGATTGAACGGACCACATAAAAACTTGCGAACCAAAACCCCAGCAGCCGAAGTTTTTGACTCTTTGGCGAGCGCCATCGGATCGTATAGTCGGATCTCATTTCCTCGGTTGCCGTAGTCCGAAGTCGCGATAAATCGGCGCCCATTAACCGCCACTAAAGCTGGACGGCACCCGTTGATCATTTTGTCGTCGACAACTTCGTGCTTTATCGCCCGGTCAAGATTGCCATCTTGCCAAGCCAGTTCCCAGTCAATTAAAAAAATCGTGCCTTTCTGTTTGACCGTGTTACCAATGAAGACATTGTTTTTGTCCAAATAGGCGATGCCAGTGGGGTGAGTCAATCGTGGAGTTTCATTTTGGGTCAACCACAGTTGCCGTCCGGTTGGTTTCATATCCAAAGTGTATTCTTTGATAATTCCTTGTCGCGGTCTTACGTCATAACGATCACCGTAAAAGTAGAGCTTGTTATTGACGATCGCGACTCCCTGACACGCACCGACTTCAGGGACCGTGAATTTTTGAATGTTGTTTAAAGTCGCATTCGATTTCCATTTTGGTTTGTTCGCTTGCGCATTGACGCATCGAAGCTGAACGCAGAACGCAAAGCTGAACGTCACTAAGTAGGTAAATAACCAAAGGGATTTTGGTATAGAGGAGCATTTCAGCTGCACATCAAGTCTTTCAAGAGGTTTTTGAAACCAGAGGGAGAAGCGTTTTCGGGCCGGCGAAGCGAAATTTGATTATAACCTTCAAAACAATTCAGGGATTGTCCCTTATCAACGATTTTCCGTTCCCCGACTAATAAATTTCAATATCGAAGATTGGTGTTCCATGTCGATGTGTGCGCATAAAAAAAGACTCACACCCAATCGATGTTACTCGACAGGGTGGAGCCCTTCGCTCTAAGAGGTGGTGTCCGACGATTTGCCGGTCACCAATCCATCATGGTGCTCGATTAGGCTGGTTACTTACGGCGACGTCGTAGCAAGACGACTCCACCTAAGACCAACACGGTGAAGGAAGACGGTTCAGGAACGGCAGTCGCTGAGTTTCCGGCGATTGTAACCGTTCCCTGAGTTGACAAGTTGCTGAAGTCCAAGGCCAGCGGCCCCGAAGAAATGCTGCTAAAGCTTCCTGATACGGATCCGAAATCGAAGAGGTCAAACGTCTGTCCGACTTCGAAGGCAAATGGGTCCGAGAAGTTCAACTCGAGCGATCCACCAAACAGCAAGTCATCTGCAATATTGACCGTATCGAAATCAGTCAAACTGTCGATCGTCAGAGAAAGGAGACTGCTGTCAAGCAACTCGAAGTCGCCTGATGCAAGGGAAACGCTACCATCGATTTGGCCTGCGTTGATGAGCGATCCTTCAAACAGTACGCCATCTTGGACGAGTACTGCAGGACTGCCATCGGCTGAGATAAATCCGTCAACGTCGTTGAAGATGTCGCCGCTAAAGGTAGTGCTACCGTTGCTGCTGAAGAGTCGGATACCGGCGTCGAGGCCAGAATCGCCATTTCCGATGATCGAACCGCTGTTGAAAACAGTTCCGTTCTGAACGTCACCAGTGAAGCTACCAACTTGAACCGAAAGACCTGAACCAGAACCACCCGTCGCATCAATTGCTCCGCTGTTGTTCAGCGTGAAGTTGTCAGCCGTTCCATCCACGTAGAATGTACCGTTGCGTTGCTCTCCTGTTGCCAGGATTTCACCACTGTTGTTGACCTGCAAGCCGTTACCATCAAGATTGAAGGCTCGGCTGTCAGAGCTGATAATTCCCAAGTTGTTAACAACACCACCAGTGTGATCGCCACCGCCAGCACCAACCGGGTTGCCAAAGTAAACACCGTTTTGAACACCAGAAATGGTGCCAGTGTTAGTTAAGACTCCTTGGAAGTCGACACCATTGACCGCTCGGAAACCGGCAGTCGTTCCAGAATCGCCTTCTGAGGTTATGATTCCTGAGTTGTTAATCGCTCCTGTGAACAGACCCGTTGTCGAACCGTCCAAAGCACCATCGACTCGAGTACGCTCCAGGCGAATACCATCGCCTGCGGTTGCCAATCCGGCACCGGCAGTACCACGTCCTCGCAACTCGCCGCTGTTGTTGATCGTAAAGTCGTTTCCGACTGCAGATAACTCAGCCGAGAAACCGGCTCCTTCGTTTCCTGCACCGGCATCGATTGATCCACGGTTATTCAACGTGAAGTCTTGAGCGGTCGAGTCTGCATAAACAGTACCGTTTCGTTGGTCGCCAGTTCCCAGAACTGTGCCATCGTTGTTGATTTCCAAGCCAGTACCGTCGATGTTAAGTGCTCGACTGTCAGAACTGATTACGCCAGAGCTGTTGACGACACCGCCAGTGTGATCGGCGTCTCCGAAATACAGACCGTTGGAAGCCCCTGTGATGGAGCCGGTGTTGTTCAACGCTCCTTGAAAGCTCAAACCATTTACGGCTCTGACACCTGCAACTGTTCCGGCTGTGTTGTCGCCTGATGCGATCTCGCCCGAGTTAGAAATGACTCCAGTAAAGGCGCCCGCTGCAAAGCTTGTGCTTCCATCTGCGTTTGTGCCGCGAACTCCTTCTAAGCGTAGTCCGTCACCGGCTTGAGCATCGGCTGAACCGAGTGGTGTTCCAGCCTGAGTTCTACCTTGGATAATTCCACTGTTATCAATCGAGGCGTCCAGGGGAGTACTGCCAACCGAAAGTGAAACTCCAGAACCTGCATTGCCAACACCAGCGTCGATGCGTCCGGAGTTGTCAAGCCAAAAGTTATTGGCGGTGTCATCTGAGTAGACGGTACCATTGCGTTGGTTGCCGGTACCGATAATGTCACCTTCGTTGACAACGGATAGTCCTTCGCCATCGATGTTTAACGCTCGGCTGCCGGAGCTGATCGTACCTTGGTTGCGAAGAACGCCGCCTGTGTGATCACCGCCACCAGCTGGGGTTGCGTTGCCGAAGTAAACTCCGTTTTGTTCGCCAGAAATTACGCCACCGGCTTCGTTGGTCAACTCTCCTTGGAAGTCAACGCCGTTGACAGCTCGGAAACCTGCAACAGTTCCGTTGGCTCC
>CAZKTR010000435.1:1947-3266 GCA_964555525.1 uncultured Pirellulaceae bacterium | reverse complement strand
ACCACCGCCACCTCGAGCACCACCGCCACCTCGAGCACCACCGCCACCTCGAACGCCACCGCCACCACCGGGTCGACCACCACCCGCGCCGCCGCCTCGACCACCACCGCCAGCACCTCGACCACCGCCGCCTTGTTGTTGGCGAGCAGCATTGCCGATGTCACGGAGTTGTTGCAGAGCTTCAGCTCGTTCAGCCGCTTGAGTTCGACCGCCTTGCTGGCTGGTGCCGGTATCAGTAGGCGCCGCGGTTCCTTCTTGGCCATCCTCAACCAACTTCGGACCAAACAATTGCTTAATTGCATCCACCACGGGCCTAGGCACGTCATGGACAAATACTGTGGTAGTTGGAGCAGGGGCGACATCAACTAGCTTCACGAATTCCAAAATTTTGTCATACATGTATGGCGGACCTGTAACCAAAATCATGCCATTGGCCGTGTCGGCGTTTAGCACCACGGTCTGCTTCGCACCGGCATTTCCGCCTTTGGCTCCGCCGCCCTTGCCTCCACCGCCCTTGCCGCCGTTAAGCTGCTGCAAGGCCTTCACCGCCTGAGCCACTTCGCCACCTCCCTGATTACCCTGCTTAGCAGTGGCTTGCTCACTGTAAATCATCTCTGGAAACTGACGCTTAATCTGATCTACAAGCTCAGCAACGCCTCGATGATAAACCTTGATCATCCGAGTTTCGCCGAACAGTTCAGGATTGGTTTCAGCTTCGGGACGATCAAAGTACTCGATCAAATTGGTAATCAAAACTAGATCGTTGGCCGTGGCTCCGGTCACCCATAACATGTTGAAACGAACGTCCGGACCAAAGTTGACCTCGCCTTCGAGTGCAGACGCGATATCCGCTGCGCCGCCGCCATCCAGCAAACCGCTAAATAAATCGCCACCAGGCAATATGTTACTCACCACCCCTGCCAGTGGATTGCCACCGCCTTCGCCGCCAGCACCACCGCCATCACTCAACCCTAAAATCTCTTCCAGTAATTGTTGCATCTCGACAACATCTCGGAACTGAAGCTCAAAAAAAGAAGGCAGTTGCACTTCCGTCGATTCACCCAAAAATTTGGCAATCGCTACTTCTATATCGTCAATAGCATCCAAGTCATCCGACTCAACGGTCAATCCGAATTCTGTAAATCGAAACTCAATCGGTGCGTTGGGAACCGACTTTTTACTCTCGGGAGGACGGTAATCTAGATCATCACGCGAAGTTTCCGTTTGCCCGTCTTGCTGAAACAACATCATATTTGAAACAAGATTTGCTTTTTCTGCCCCCAATGCCAAAAAAGCCAACGCAGACGCTTGGTGCAAAA
>CAZKTR010000435.1:0-1847 GCA_964555525.1 uncultured Pirellulaceae bacterium | reverse complement strand
TTTGCTTTTTCTGCCCCCAATGCCAAAAAAGCCAACGCAGACGCTTGGTGCAAAATACTTGCCGACTTCTTTTGCAAACTCTTTCCAAAATTTCTAGTAGGCCGCTTCGAGCGAACACCCTCTTTCTCTTTAGATCTAGACCGCCGATTGTTTAGCATCTCGTTAAATAAATCTTCATCGCTAAGATTCTCCTTCGAATCTCGCATCTCCCCCCGGCGAATTCGATCTTCCAAGTCCTTGCGTTGGTCCGGACGGATCACGTTGAAAGGATTCGTTCGCCCCACAGACCCCAACAAGTCTGATAAAGCTGGTGCAAGTCGATCCCGGTCCTTTGGAGACATTGGAATGACTCGAACTCTTTTTCGCGGCCCAGACGGAACAGGAACATAACTAGCATCCAGATCTTGGAGGATCGCCCGGACCTCGGCAACTTCCTTGCTTGTTCCCGAAACGATGATTTGATTCAAGAGGTCGTTTTTCAACAACACCGGCCCTTGAGCCGGTGCGTCATCAAGCAACCCGCCATCCTGCCGGTAAACCTTCGCCAACACTCCCAACGCCTCAGCCACGGCCACCTTTTCCAACGTGATGATCGCAAAGTTCTTTGTTTTCGCATCCGAAACCGAAGCCAACGATTCGACGACACGTGCATGATCTTCTTTTCGGCCCAAAACCGTAATCGCACCTGATATTTCATCCTGCTGCATCCGAGCGTCACCGCCCTCAAGCATCGTGCTGAGCAAATCGTAAGCGAGCTTCGGATCAATCGTGATCGGGTAAGTCCGCAAATACGGTTTCTCAACGCTTAAGTTTTCTTGCACAATGTTTAGATCAGAATCAACCATTTTTGCAATTTCAGCAAACCGAGCAAGCATCTTCTTGGTACCACTTACGTGCAATCGATTGCTGAGCGGTTCAGAGATGATTGTAATCGTTTCGTCTTCGTTGCTGACTTTTCCTGTCGGGATTCCCAATTGAGCTCCCACGACGGCAGTAAAGGTCTCTACGTCTTGGAACTTCAGTTGGTAAATCTCATAACCTGGCTTTGAATCAGCAAGTTTCTTTTTTGCCGTCTCAATGATGCTGCGAAAGATCCTTAGGCGAGCCCCCGTCTCGCGGACTTGCAATTGGTTCGATACTTCAAACCAGTGGAAGTGATTCTTGTTTTGATTTGAGACCTGCTTTGCCAGGTCATCGAAAATCACCTCTCCATCGAGCTCACCCAAATCAAAAACCACCCTCATGATCTCGAACGCACCACGTTGGTCCAAATCCGCTGGTTCGACTTGATCGATCAAATCACTCGAAATCGCCTCGTTGAGCGGCTTCAACATCAGCATTTTACGTTTGCGAATCAACGTAAATGGTTCGTTCAAACCGGCCAATGAGCGATTCAACTGATCCAGCGCTTCCAACGCCGTATACTTATCTTTGTCTTTTAAATTGAACAATCCCTTCGGCCAGCGTTCCACGTGTTGCAACGAAAAACCCGCTTCCTCGCAAAACCAGTCAATCACAATGGACCACTTTTCGTCTTGAAAAGTAAATTCCATAGGTTTGCCACTGCGCTGATCGGTCTCCATCGCCTCCGCTTGGGGCTTAACAGGAGCTTGAGACATAGCCTTCGCTGTCGTCCGTGGGAGACTCTTTCCCGCCTGAAAAGCCATGCCTTGAGAAGCAAAGAGCGGAAAAGACAACGATGTTGCGAAAATAGCAATCCAGAGCTTCATGGGAAAACCTATCAATTAAATCGTTCGCAGCGAAAATTATAGCCGCAAGACGATCACTCGTTCAGTTGCAGCCTCATTGCTGCAAACCATCCGATGAGATTAAAATTTTTGTTTGGC
>CAZKTR010000434.1:0-3267 GCA_964555525.1 uncultured Pirellulaceae bacterium | reverse complement strand
TGGGCGGCAACCTGTGCGGTCGCTGATTTGTTGTTGGCTCATGAAAACATCGATCACGATCAGGTGGCGGAGACTTGGGCGTTTTGGCTGCGGCGATGAAGCGTTTTTTGTGTTTGAAACCGGTATAGGTTTACATCTTGAAAAACGTAGTGTTAATTTTCTCGCATTACCTATGTTCGCTTGCTATAGTCGAACGCTTCATTGACAAGTTTGTTGCGAATACGTGAGACGATTTACCTGTGCCAAAGAAAACCAAAACGAAGCCGTCGTTCAATCAGAAAATCCACTACTACATCGACAACTACTTGGCCAAAGGCAGTAGCGCTCTCTTTCTGTCACTGTTGCTTACTTTCTTGTCTGCGTTGTTGCTTTTCTCGGTGGTGCGAATATTGCTTTCGATCTGTTGTTCGGAGACACCTAACTGGCTTGAGAACTTGTGGATGGCTTTTTTGCAGTTAACGGCTCCTGGTAGCATGGGACGTGACACGGAGTCTCCTGCGGTCATGAAGTTGGCGGCCGTGTTTTCGGGTTTTACGGGTGTGGTGATTTTCTCGACCCTGATTGCGACATTGACAACGGCACTTAACAGCGCGATCTCAAATCTAAAGCAAGGGCATAGTCGAGTCCTTGAATCGGAGCACACGTTGATTGTCGGTTGGAGCAAACGGGTGACTGAGATTTTGAAGGAGCTTGTCGAAGCCAACGAATCCGAAGACGATCCAGTCGTGGTGATCATGTCCGAAAAAGATAAGCCGTGGATGGACGAGTACCTCCGCAGTAATTTCAAGGACCGTGGTAACACGCGAATCGTGACGCGTTCTGGTAATCCAGCGTCACCGGCAAACTTGGCTCATGTCAACGCGGAAGAAGCCCGGAGCGTGATCGTGTTGGCAAACTGCGACGACAACGCTACCGACGCTCAGCAGGTCGCCAGTGATGCTCGTGGGATCAAAGTCGTGCTGGCCTTGGAGACCGCTGCGCCTGACGCTGAATTTCCTATCGTGACGGAGTTGTTTCTTGAACGAAACCGGCAAGTCGTGTTGGGGATGCTGCCCGAACGAGTGAAAGTGATTGACTCAGAAGAGATCCTAGCCAAGGTGATGGTACAGACCTCGCGGACGTCCGGTTTGTCGACCGTGTATTCGGAATTGCTCAGCTTCGACGGTTGCGAGATGTATATCACGCATGCGAAATGGAATGGGATCACGTTTGGCAAAAGCCAGTTCCATTTCCCTGACGGGGTGCCGATCGGAATTCGTAGACCAACGGGGGAAGTTGAGCTAAGACCGTCGGTGGACACGGTGTTGGAAAAAGATTTTGAACTATTGATTGTGGCTGAAGACGATTCGACCATCGAATTCAAAGAAAACCCCGTCGCAGTACCCAAGGAATTGACGATCCCAGATCGACGCAGCGAGCAGAAGAAAGAAAAGATGCTGATGCTCGGATGGAGTACGAAAGCACCAATCATTATCTCCGAACACGCCGAGTACGTGTTGGAAGGATCGGAGGTGATCATTGCGTTGTACAAGCCTACCGAAGCCAATCGTATCGAGATCGCTCATCTGAATGATCAAATCGATGAACTAAATATTCGCTTGACGGAGATCAATCCGTTTGATGGCGAGGAACTTAAGGCGTTAAAGCCATTTGAGTTTGATGACATTATTATTTTGCCTCAAAGTCTAGGTACCAACGGAGACGCGGAACGAATCGATTCCGAGACGATTGTTGTCTTGTTGTTGTTGCGAAGTATGCGAAAGGAAATTCTGGCCGAAGGCGGCAAAATAACGACTAAGATCGTGACCGAGGTTTTAGATTCGAACAACCAAGGTTTGATTCACCACGCTGGCGTGAACGACTTTATCATTTCGAACCGAATTGTTTCGATGCTGTTCGCTCAAATCAGCGAAGAGCCCGAAATTCAAAAAGTCTATGATGATTTGTTCCAAGAAGACGGGTCGGAGATTTATGTGAAGCCCGTTGAGCTGTACTTTGATTCTTTCCCTCAACAGGTGACCTTTGCTGACATCATGGCGTTGGTGCAGCAACGGGACGAAGAGGTTTGTATCGGGGTCAAGATAGGAGCAAAGGTTGGGAATGCGGATGAGAATTTTGGGATTAAATTGATTCCATTTAAGGATGTCCAGTACGAGTTAGATGCTGGTGACGCGTTAGTCGTGGTTGCCGAAGACGAACAATAGGCTAGGCTGAAGCGGCGGGCTGGTGAGACTGTTGGTCGTCTGCCGTGAAAACCCAATCGTGTCATCTCGTTGTAAGAACGAATTGGTTTGTTGTTAGCATTAAAAAAGAACTGGTTCTTAGTAAGTCTGTTTGCGCTTCTGGGCTTAGGGTACGCATTCGCCGCGCCGCTGGCTGGATTGGCCGAGCTGTCGTGGCTCAAGTGGGCGATCGTGTCAGTCACGATGTTCATGATGGCTTGGCCGCTCAAATTCGCTCAGCTCACAACCACCCTGACTCGGCCTCAGGCGGCGTTGTTGGCAACGGTGCTGAACGTGGGTTTGATTCCATTGTTGGTATGGCCGTTCGCTGGGCTGGCCGGTGTGGAAGTCGGTTGCGGGATGATCGTTGCTGCTGCCACGCCTTGCACACTGGCGACCGGTGCCGTGTGGACTCGTCGCGCAGGTGGTAACGACGGGATCGCCATGATCGTTACGATCTTGACCAATTCAACTTGTTTTATGGTGCTGCCGTTTTGGATATATTGGCTCATCGGCGCCGAAATCGAACCGACGAAATTGATCGGTACTATTTATAAGCTGTTGGCTTTTGTGGTGCTGCCAATCGGTGCGGCCCAGTTGTTGCGGATTCATCAAGCGAGTGCGAGTTGGGCGACGGTCAATAAACCGAAATTGAGCATCGTTGCGATGGTCGGAATTCTCTCGGTGGTGTTTTTGGGGGCGATTGGCATGGGGAACCGAGTCGGATTGATAGGCGGCAGCACGTCGGTAAAAGATCTGTTAGTGGCAGCGGTGGTTTTAGTGAGCGTTCACTGCTGTGTGTTTTGGCTGGGGATGAAGATTGCAAAGGCCATTAAGCTTCCACGGGCCGATCAAATCGCGGTTGGTTTTGCGGGTAGTCAAAAGACGCTGGTGATTGGATTATCCACTTCGATCAGCCTAGGCTTTAGTATGCTACCGATTTTGATGTATCACGTGATGCAATTGGTGATCGGTACGGTGCTGGTGGAGCGAATGAGGCTTGAGTTTGAAGCGGAGGTAGTGGATGAGGCTACGAATCCTGAAG
>CAZKTR010000433.1:0-3273 GCA_964555525.1 uncultured Pirellulaceae bacterium | reverse complement strand
TGAGTCATCCGATCGGCTCCCGAAGTCTGGCGACATCGGCTACCTGAAAACGTAGACCACTAGCGAAGTTCAACACCCAATTCTTGGAACGAGGTATTTTCACCGCCTCCGCTAGAGGTCACTGGTGAGACGCTCCAGACAACCCAACGGAAGGTGCCGAGTGACTTTCCCTCCGTCGCACGCAACGAAGCCGCCGTGAAGGTCTTCGATTTTATGCTCGACGTATCAATACTGCCCAACGGTTGAAAACGTGAACGATCAGCGATATTCCAGCCGGGGTCAGTCGCCGATTTGCTTCCGTAGAGCGTAATTTTTTGCAACCCTCGTTTGCCTCGCTTGTAAGACCAACTGGTGATCGCCGCCACGGGCTTAGCATCGCCTAAGTCGATTTTGTAGGCACCGTTGGTGGTGCCATTGCCAAACACGGGGCCGTAGTCCTGAGCCAATTCGCCATCGATTAACGTTTGGATCGATTGGTTTTTGATCTTATGGTTGGCCGTAACGGCCTGTTGCTTCGAGGCCGCCGGGGCAAGCGTCGCAAACTCATCAGCGCTACTGGCTGATTCGACAACCAAGTAAGAGTCTGCCGAAACGGACCGCACACTGGTTTGTTGGTCGCGAACCACAGTCACTTTCATCGGAGCGTTGCCGGCCTTGATCAGAGCACTCGACCATTGACGCAGGCTCGAGACTTTGTGATCGTTCAAGCCTTGGATCAAGTCGCCCGCTTTAAAGCCCAATCGTTTGGCTTCGCAGCCGTCTGGAACTTCGTCCAGTGCAACGCCGCCGTCTTCTTTGGTCACGCCATAGGACGAAAATTCTTCGCCGACCAATTCGTGAAGTTTCGCGCCTAACCAATACTGACTGGCTGCTGGCACAGCCGCAGACGATCCGCCGCTCGCTTTCCCGTCGAATTTCAGTGGTGGAATAATTGGGGTTGCGGCAATCGCTTTGAGCGAAGGTTTCTTCACACCGAACTGGTCCATCGGAAAGTTCTTAAACCCGATATCAAATGCAGGTGAGCCTTCTTTGACGCGAAAGTCGCCTGCGGCTGGATCGATAAAACCTGGATCGGCGGCGATCGAGTTAACGTCCCAACCGTACTTTGTATGACGATCTTTCGCCTTTGAGTTTGAGGAAAAGAACAGATTGCTGTCGACACGTTTTCCTTTGGCGTTTTCTTTGGGCATTCTTGCACCACGATGGGAGCCCATAAAGATATTGCTAAACACTTCGTCCTCGCTGTGGTCGTACCAAACGTGAGGATGAAAAACGTTATTGACGGTGATGTTATTCCAGGCTCGTCGCCGGAAGCCTTCACGAAACTTGAGGCCACCGCTGAGCATCAGGTTGTTGTAGAGGTCGTAGTTCGATGAACCGTCGTCCAGGTCAATGTCCCAGCCGTGATCGCAGCGCCAACGACTGTCGCGAATGATGGTTGTTTTCATCGCATCTAAAAACGGCAAATCCGGTTCAGCATCGATGGCTTTTTGCGATACACTCCGGTCGGCGTGCCAAAAACGATCGCGACCCCATGAATTGAACGAGCCGTGGTCGTGTGTCTCCAAAACAGTATCAAAAACATCGCAGCGTTCGATCAAATGCCCACCCCAGCAACCGTCGCCAATGTTGATACCTGACCGTGCGCAGTCGTAGACTGAGCAATCGCGGACGGTGATTTCTGACGCCATGTCCATCGTCACACCCGCCGGTTGGCGTTCGACTCGACCGATCCCATGGATCAAACAATCTTCGACAACCCCCAACGCTGGGTAGTTGTCCGACTTAGGACCGGGAGTGCGGTCAATCTTGGCGAGATCGTTTTTTTCGCGGTACTCGAATAATGGATCGCGTACTGCGTTAGGATCGCCGATAAAGCAAACGCCACTGGCGCCGATGTCATGAATATGGCAACCTTTAATCAGCGGTCGTCGGTTGTAGTTGTTGCAGAAAATCGCGTTGCCGCCGACTTGATCGAATTCACAGTCCATGATGCTGACGTCTTCGGTGCCGGTCAGTACAAACGCACCGCCGCGGTAGATCGCCCAATCACTGCGGAGCAGTTGTTCTTTGCAATCCATGAATGTCCGAGACGCGTGGCGAACCGTAAACCCATTGAGCGAAATATGCTTGACCGGATTTTTGGCGTTCCCTTGAAATTCAACCAAGTGCCGTAATCGCACAACTTCGACGGATGCACTATCTAGATCGACGTCGGCAGCTGGTTTGTAGTACAGCGTTTTGGTTTTCGCATCGTGAAACCATTCGCCGGGAGCATCGAGTTCTTCGAAGATGTTTTCCACCATGCGAAAGGTCTTGTGCATTCCCGATTTACGGTTGTTCTGCCAGCCGCCTTCGAATGTGACTTCGCCTTTGCTGTCTTTTCCGGTGATAATGTAGTGGTAGCCACCCCAACGACTGCGGTGCATCGCATGAATAAATCCGCCCTTCGGATTTGCCCAGCCCGCGGCTCGTTTTTTAGAAAATGCGTCTGCGGCGAATCCCTGATACGCGTCACTCTTGCGGTCCGCATTGTAGTTCGGGTAACGAGCCATCCGTTGGTTTTGGCCATCAACGAACAGTTGGTCGATTTCTAATCCTGCTGGCGTCTTGGCCTGAAAGATACCGTCTCGCCAAGGCTTCCACTTAAGTGCCAGTAGCGAACCGCCACTGAGCACTGCTTTGCCTTCGTTTTCGGCTTGATAGATAATCGGCAACTCAGCCGTGCCGGAGTCCTGCGGTTTGAACACTAAGGTTTCGGGCAAGTAGTACACGCCATCGGCAACGTGAACGGTCACTGCGGTTTTGCCTGCCATTGAACGAGCTTTGTTGCGTGCGGCAGCCAGCGAAGCCAAGGGGCTTGCCTTGGTGCCGGCGTGCCGATCGTTTCCCGTTGGGTTGACGTAAATGTCATCCGCTACTACCGGAGTAGCAGTCAACAGCGCGAGGATCAACAGAAAAACGCTGTAATAGTGGTTGGCCATAGTTGTTTTTGTTGGTCGGGAGTCTGGGAAAAACGGACAGTATCAATTCGCACTTAGCATAAACGGTTGCAGAAATATTGTCGTGCAGTTCAAGGTGTGCTATTTTGTGCTCAGATCCTATCATAAAACATTAGACATTTCATGAAGCACTTCGACTTAAAAAACGCCCAATGGCCACAAGACGCGGAACAAGTCCACGCCATCCGGCAACAAGTGTTCGTCGTCGAACAAGGCATCGACCCAGCGCTTGAGTGGACTGGCGACGATGATCAATTCCGAAGCATTCTCG
>CAZKTR010000432.1:0-3278 GCA_964555525.1 uncultured Pirellulaceae bacterium | reverse complement strand
AACTTTGTTGGGTTCGTTGCCAACACAAAGTCACGAAGCTTGCAGCGCAAGGTCATCAAGAAATTCCGCAAGCACGCCAAGATTCCCAGTGAGGGTGCCTCATTGCCCGGTTCGGTGCCTGGCGTTGGATGGTCGGATCATTGGTCGTTTTGGCAAGAGGACTATGCTGGTTTGATGGTCACCGACACCGCTCCGTTTCGATACCCACACTATCATAAAGCGACGGACACGCCTGATAAAGTTAACTTTCCTGAGATGGCCAAAGTGGTCGAAGGGTTGAAGTTCGTGATTGAAGACCAAGCAAAAATCAAACCTCCAGCGGCAACGCCTGAAAAAGAACAAGGCAGCTCCAAGAAAATGACTGACGAAAAGCCGCGAAGAAAGTTGTTGCCCGAAAGTAAAAAGCTGTTAAAAGACAAGATTCGGGAATAGCTGGAGACCGCGAGGGTGCTATGTTTACGCGAGCAGAAATGGACTAATTCGGCGAAAGTTAATAAACTATTCGCTTTCGCATATGTAGAAGATTCGAGCGCTCGTGTCGGAGCGTTGCACGAGCGAAAAATGCAGGATCAGGAAACCCTTCATGTAAGCCCACAGCCCAAGTTCGTTTACGAAGATTTTTTGAAATTGGGCACCAATTCGTCTTTGAATCATGTCTGAGCAATCCATCGGTTGGTCTCCAATTTCACCCGGCCAGCGGAACACAACCGCTTCAGCACCAATCGTCTGGCGGTTTTTAACAGCAGGCGACTTCTCGCAGACACGCCAGCAAACTTTTTCGTCGTGGACGTAAACGTGCAAGTTCATTCCGTTGGAGAATCGAAACACAAATTCGGTCGCTGACCAAAACGCCTCCTGAAGCTCTGCGCCGATCAGGAGTTCAGAGTCCTTCTTCGCCTGAGACTGAAGCGGATGACTGTTTGCAAAATCAATCGCTTCACGGATCGAAGCGTGTGAAGAGACAGCTCGACAAGGCTTTACGGGAATTGGGGTCATGGCTCAGTTGTCTGCCATTGATACAGGGGCACAGATCAAATGACAATAGAGCGTATTCCTGACGCTATAAAAAGCCCCTCAATAAAACATGCACACGATACTTTTCCAAAACCACGTCGCACACGCAAGCATGCCAACACTCAGTAGATACTCGCACCCCTCAAGTCGTGAAGCATGGCACCCCACCTACTCGCCTGATAAAGAGGCAACCCTCCAGCCTACGGTCTCCAGCCTTTTCCAATAGTCTCCAGCCTACTCCGATTCATCGGTTCCTGAGTCAACGCTTGCTGCTCTTTTTGATCGACCGGAAGCAACCACAGCAGGTTGACCGGGTCGTCGCGGAAATCGGATAGTGGTTGGTCTGCCGATTCCCGCACGAGATCATCATGGACCAGTACCGCATTTTCGCAGCTTTCGCGTACGTTTGAAAAATTACAGGTGTGCCCTGCCCCGATCCACGTGAAGTTTCGCCACGGGTAGCCCGCTAACTGGCTAAGATTATTGCGAGCGTTCGTTAGAACCGCTTCGTCTGCGACTTGCTTGGGCAGACGGACGGCAAGTTCCACTCGCCGCAATCGACTCGGTTGCTCGGTCGCCAGTTCCACCATCGGCAATGGCAGCAGGCTCATCCCGACCGTTGCAAGCACAACCGAATCGTCCAAGTCATACTGGACGAGTCCACGCGGCGGAAAATTTCCGCCATCGATTGAGAAATACGATTCGTTGACTGGTTTATCACCGACATCGGTGACCGTTTCTAATCCTAAAAAACGTTGACGGTGAGATCGCAATTGTGACATTTGCAGGGCAACGAACGGGTTGTCTGCATTTCGAAAACCGCTCCAGAACTCATCCGCTCGATTAATCCGCATGGTCAAAGCTTCGTGTGGAGGCATCGGCCAACAGACTTCATTTTCAACCGCGCACTCGGCCGAGTACCCATGGAAACCTTCTTGGCCGCTCCACGGTGGAATCACCGCGAACACTTTTTCGATTTGTTGTTGATCGTCTTGCTGGATCAACGCCGCACCATTGCCCTCTTCAAACCACACCACGGCCAAACGATCGGCATTGGGTAACGGTTCACCTTCGCGGTTGCGAGTGTGAGTTCGCGGCAGCAGCACCGGTAGACCTTGTTGCATCTCGGCCTGGTCAAAAACAAGCGGCCCGGAGGTCAGGTTTTGCACCCAGCATGCTCGAGTGCCGAATTTTGGTTTTCCTGAAATCGAGTTTGGGTTCTCGTTCAAGTAAAAGTAAACCGTTCGGCTATCGTGCTGGACGATTGCGTCCAAATTGCCCAGCGGCGACGATTGAAATAACATCGTCACCGGTTCGTTTGCAGGAGTTTCAGCGGGCAAGTCAGTAGTCTCTGGCATGGTCACGGTTTCGTCGTCGAATCAATATTCTTTTGGGCAGGCTGCTGGTCAAAAAAAACGCGGTCAGCAGGTGGCCAGATTGTACCGACAAACGTCTGGTGTGGCTTGCCCCTAACTGGGATCGGAATGCTAAAGCGAAACAAACCCTGCTTCTTCTTCTGGAAATTTCGTGGCTGATAGGCGACAAAGCCCCAATACAAGCTCGACGCGCGAGCGAGTGCATTCACCAGCTTCCTCGGAAATGCACTTGCTTGCGCCGCGAGCTTGTATTTGAGGCAGCAGTCAATCGTCGTCGCTTTCCGGTTTCTCAAGGGTGACTTCTCCTTTGGCCCAACGTTGTAAACCCGACAAGCGATCTTGAGCCCGTTGGAAATACGAGAATTCCAGTGACTCGAGGTGCTGTTCAAATAAAGCGGTTTGCTGAGCGACATCAGTACTGCCGGTCACCAATTTCAAGCGTTGTATTTCTTTCAGTAGAAGGCCAGCGATTTGTTGGTGCCCTCGGATCGTCGGATGCACGTGATCCACTAGCGACTCATGCCCGGGTAAGCGATTGGGCGTTTGCGACTCAAAAAAGTCTCTGGTGTCCACCATCGGGACTGCCAATTTGCTCTGAACGTTTGCAATTGCTGCATAGATCGGTTCGGTCGCTCGCAGTGGGCAGATGTCTTCTTCTTTGGCCGTCAGCAAATGAGTTCTGGCTTGTTCCACTTCGCCGGCCAACAAGTACGCTTGTCCGAGCTGGAAATGTAGTTCCGCGTTTCGATCATTGTCGGGTAGCATTGATTCCAATTTGGAAATTCGTTCGGTGACCGATAATTCTAACAAGCCTTGCGACTGCAACTTTAGATCAGTGACGCTCTTAAAGGGTGCAACGTCTTTTAGGTTGCAAACTGGATTCATCAT
>CAZKTR010000431.1:0-3284 GCA_964555525.1 uncultured Pirellulaceae bacterium | reverse complement strand
TGAACTGCGAGTTTAGATCTTTTTCGGCTCAACTGTTGGCTTTTGTCCTAAATCCGTGCTTCAACGGACTGTCTTAAGTAGTCAACTGAGAATAAAATGCTTGGCCGCGAAGAATGGAAATCTCAGCCCGCGAAGAATGAGATACTGGGCCACGTCGCAATCTTGTGGCCAATTAGAGTACAGGAAAAAACAGATGACCAAGCTATCAGAGCTATTTAAAACCAAACGAGTGCTTTCTTTTGAGCTTTTTCCTCCCAAAACCGAAAAGGGGGAAGCCGCGCTGTATCGTCATGTTGAGGCTTTACTCAAATTCACGCCAGACTTTTTTACATGCACCTACGGTGCTGGCGGATCAACTCAACAAAAAACGCTTGAGATCCTGGACCATGTCAAACAAAAATTTAACATACCGGTTGTGTCTCACTTAACTTGTGTAGGTAGTACTATCGATCAACTGCGGGAGTATCTCGCAAAAGCGAAATCGCAATCGGTTGACGCGATCATGGCATTGCGAGGAGACCCGCCCAAGGGAGAAGATAAATTCGTCGCTCCAGAGGGTGGCTTGGGCTATGCAAACGAGTTAGTCGAACTGATCACCGGCGAGTTCCAGAACTTCGGCGTGATGGTGGCTGGCTATCCAGAAAAGCATCTTGAAGCGCCAAGTTTGGATGTGGATTTGGACAATCTGAAGCGAAAAGTAGATGCCGGAGCCGACGCAATTGTGACTCAGCTATTCTACGACAATGCAGATTTTTACCGTTTTCGGGATCTGTGCGAAGCAAAAGGGATCACCACGCCGGTCGTTCCTGGGTTGCTTCCGGTAACTAGTTTGTCTCAAATTCAACGGATTACTGACCTTTGTGGAGCGAAATTACCAGCAAATTTCGTTGCAGCGCTTGAAAGTGATAGCTCGGAAATGGGACAATTTAAAGCTGGCATCGACCATGCCGTGGCTCAAACAAAAGATTTAGTTGCCAACGACGTCGCTGGATTACACTATTATGTACTTAATAAATCTGATGCAACAGCAAAAATTCTAGAGCAGATTAGCCTGTAATTTAAATGCACTGATCCATTTCAAACGAAGTGCCGATTATTTTAACGTTTTCACAATCTTGTAAGATTTGATTCGAAAGAGATTTCCATGCCGACCCATTTTTTTCACCTAAAATTCTCTCTACGATCCGGCCTGTTATGTAGTGCCATTTGTTTGGGTTCAATGGCTTTGCAAACTCCGTTTAGCTCTCCCGTGCTTGGCCAAGGTGCTCTAGACGCGTTGAACCCAACACCAGCTGCCGCACAGGTGGACCCGCAGGCTGATCAACAAGCCAAACTAGTAAAACAAGTAAGCGAGGTTCTTTTTAAAGAGCTCGAAAAGCTTGTGCCCGGTGAACAAGCTGACGGCTCGCCCGCAGCTGAAGCGCTACACACCGCCGCTGACGCTTATGTGCAACGGAAAAACGATATGGTCATGTCGATTCTTGATCGTTCTGCGACAAACATCGCGAACTTTCCGCCAGCGGAATTGATGATCGCAGGTTTGCACTTCGCTGCAAAAAACCAAAATGGTGGCCTCCAAGCGTTACAGCAAGCTGCTATTAAGAATCCGGAACATCCTTCTATCTATGCTGCGTACGGTCGATTGGCCGTAGGGACAAATCGCAACGTCGATGCCAAAGTCCACTTTGAAAAGCTCATTGCCTTGGTGAGACAAGGTAATCTAGACGAAGCCGCGGTTGCTCACTACGAAGACGTGTATCTAGACGGCATGTCCCAAACCGCTCTTAGGCTTAAAGACTATGAGCAAGCTCGTAACCTTTCTAGCGAGTTACTCAAACGTGATCCGGAAAATACGAGTGCATTGCAGTTATTAGCAAGGATTGATTTTGACGACGGAAAGTTGAATGAAGCGGTCGCAAACCTCACGAAACTTCGAGAGAAAAAACCTAATTCTCGCGTGCCAGAAGCGGTCATTGGAACTTGGCTTTCCCGTAAAGGTAAAAAATCTGAAGCCGACGCTTGGTTTAGTAAACTGCCAGCCATGTACGCCAATGACGCTACGGCGCAGCTTGATTACGCTAATTGGACGTTAGCCCAAGAAAACATTGAAAGTGCTTCGACGGCGATTGCAAATGCAGAAGCGGCGGGCGAAGCAACTCCCGCGTTAAATACCCTCAAAGGCAAGATTGCGTTTTATCAACGAAAGTACGAGGACGCGGTCACCATCTTCAAAGCCTTACACGAAGGCAATCCTAAAAACGCAGACCTGGCCAACATGTATGTGCTGTGCCTGATTGAAAGTTCAAACCCAGATAATAGAGTCTTGGCTAACAAACTGGCTGATGCGAACATGCAAGCCAACCCAAACAATGGCGTGATATTAGCTGCTCTTGGGTATGTCCGCCTACGAACACTAGGAGTCAACAATCAAATTAAGGCGATCTTTGCAAAAGTCGCTCAAACACAAAACCGACCGCCCGAAGTTGATTACTTTTTGGCAAATTTTCTCAAAGAGGCTGGCGACAACAAAAACGCTCTTGCCGTTTTGCAACAAGCTTCCAGCCGTAACGGATTGTTCTTGTATCGGCGACAAGCCGAGCAAATGAAGCAGGGACTAGCCGCTGGCGTGCTACCAACGCCTTAGGCAATCGCAAGTAGTTCGAGCACAACGAAAAAAGCCCATCCAACTTGGATGGGCTTTTTTGTTTTTTGTGATTCTTCCAGACTAAAAGAAGATATGGCCGCAGATGACTTACTTGATGCAGGTGGACCGATGCACGCTTATCCAGTTCATCGACATGTCAACGGAGTGCCGGCATCGTCAAGGACATCGTGGCCCGCGGACCATTTATCGACGACTCTATATGAACTGGCGATGGCAAGTCACAACGACTTAATCGGCTGGCTAACTTCCATGGTTCGGCGAACTGCCCCAACTGCAGCGAGCGGGTAGAGTTCGTTAGTGATGCTTGATCTACCGTTCAAGCGCCAGAGTTATTGCTGCCTTGCGAGAGTTGTTGCTGCCTTCTGAGACTTTGGTCGTTGCAGCCCGTACTTCGATAAATCGTGGCTTTCTCTTGGCCTTTTTTTCCGGCACAGTGTAGGAGTCGGTCGGTTCAACGACCCTACTCCGCTCAGGAAGTCGGTGACTTTATCTGATGGCTAGCCAAAGGTGGCCGCATAACTGTTTTACAGAGATACGGAAAATATCAGGCGCTCCGGAGATTCGCCTGTAACAAACCGATCTTCTGCGCAACTAAGGACTGTAGATGAGGCAAATTGCA
>CAZKTR010000430.1:0-3292 GCA_964555525.1 uncultured Pirellulaceae bacterium | reverse complement strand
ACTGAACCAGCGGTAGTAACTGACCAAGTAGTAACTGAACCAGCGGCAGCGACTGAGCAAGCAGCGACGCCGCCGGCCAGCGAGCCTCAAACAGGAAGTATTGGTTCGGACATTGAAGAAGAAGTCAAGAAACAAGAAGCGGCTCCTGAACGAAAGTACAAACCGCTTATCGATGTTGCCGAGTCGATTCGCCGGTCTTTGGCTTCGCCAATCGCAAACAAAAAAATGAGTTTGGCCATTGAGTCAGTGAACTACGAACTGGAGGACTACTTCAGTGACTTAGAGATCGCTGAAGCCGATGACAGTGAGCCGGAACCTGATAAGCCTAACTTCGAGCAAATGGCCAAGCAATTCAACTTGGAGTTAAAAGAAACCGGTCTGGTTGATCGCAACGCGATGAAGCAAGATCCTTTGGGCAGTATTGAGGTCGGTGTCGATGTCTTTGGGAACTATTTGTTCTTCATGGCTGGCGAGAAAAAGTTGTATGAAGGCACTCCCTTCGGCGGAGCTTCTGCGATTGTGCCGGACTACTACTTGTTTTGGTACATTGAAAATGAGAAGCCGCGCGTTGGAGACTTTGAAGAGTGCAAAGAACAGGTGGTCAAGTTTTGGAAAAAGAGAGAAGCGCTTAAGCTTGCTAAAGAAGAAGCCGAATCGATCAGCAAAAAAGTCAATGACGTTCGCAAGAGTAAAATGAGCGAACTCTATCCAGAACGCGCGCTAACGACAGGGCAGTTTTCTTGGTTCGATACAGTTCGTGGTGGGATTCTGAGCCGCCCTGGCAACGTTGATCGACCAAGTGACGAGTTCATGGCCACAGCGTTCTCGCTTGTTGAGCTAGAGGCCGGCGTGGCGGTCGATAGTAATCGTGAAACTGTCTATGTGATTCAATCGATTAGTGGCAGTCGCCCCATTAGCGAATTGGGAGATGATTTCCTCCAGAACCGATTGATGAGATTTAAGCGAGTGCCCTCTGAGGTCAGACGTGCTGCGGCTTACTACGGCCGACAAGAGGGGCGCAAGGCAGAGTTAGAGATGAGAGAAAGTCTGGGGTTCGAGTTGGATTCTGAATTCATGAACTAAGACTCAGGTAAAGTTAGAACTAAATTCCCGGCATGGAAAGCTATCCATGCCGTTTTTTTTTGGAGTCCATCCGGGGTTGTTGCGGGGCTTGCAAGTTCTTCAGATTTTATTGGGCGAGCGGGTGCCATGCTTCACGGCTTTGAGGGTAAGAGTATTTGCCTTGGGCGTTGGCATGCTTACGCGTTCGATGTGGTTTTGAAAAAGTCCCGTGAGCATGTTTTTTGGAGGGCTTACAATTAAATGCACTTCTGATCGCGTAAACATGTCGCCCATGGCAGTGTCACGATGGGCGGCGATCGCAGGGCTATTACAGCGACACCTTCCCGTTACGTAAGTTCGTGCCTTACTCTTTGGGCCGGCTTCGCTAAAATACTCACGTCAATTAGACTTCGCCCTTTCAGACAGAGTTAGCATGAGGACCAGCCTGCGGATCTTCGTCTTTACATCGCTTGTGTTGTTGCTGGCGATCATAATCGTGGTTGGCTGTTGGCGCCCAGGGATGATGCGGGCCCAGCCAAACAATGGACACCAACTCGGCGGTGATCTGTTGGCTGATTTTCCCGGCAATACGATTGAAGCTTTCGAAATAGGAATTCGAGAACATGAGGCGTCGCCGGAATGGAAATATTCCGAATGCGATGTCCGGGAAACAGTCGACAATCGATTAGTCTTGTTTCACGATTGGGATCTTTCGTCCGTTCCCAATACTGAAGCTAATCAAACAGTCCTTACCGAAACGGTGGGCGACCAACCTGTAAATCAATTGACACTTGAACAGTTACAAGCCCTCCAGTTGCAAGGCGGGGCACGAATTCCTACGCTTGAAGAGGTCTTGGAAGCTGCGGTACGATTTGGGCCGGCAAAACCAATTTTGCTTGAAATCAAACTGCTGCACTCAGATGAAGCACGCTACCGTATGCTTGATTTGGCGAAGCGATATCGTGACCAGCACGGTTTGAAAATTCAGTTTCTAGCGTTTATCAGAAACATTAATCGCTCGTTCGATGAGCCTCGCGAGTGGCTTGATCGGTTTTCGGACGCAGGCTTTCGTGTCTATCAAGTCTATCGTCCCAAGACACAAGAGTACGATCTTTGTGAAACTTGGGGTGACTAACCTATTGTTTTAGTTTAGTGAGTTTTCAAAGTCGACCGGGGCAAAGCCTAGCAAAAATACTTCACCACTCGATAGCAGGGGTTGGCTGACGATGCAAATTTTGGCCAAGATGAATTTCCTAACTGTAGCGATTGGAGTAACCGAGCACGGTGGTGAAAACCTTAGATTTCCCTAGAAATCGTATTGGTTTCGATAATTTGATCGCTTGGTTAGGATTGGAATACTAAGCTTAAGTGCCTAGTTAAGGGATTTCTTGTAAGCCGTTAGAAGTGTCAATTGGGCAACCTTATCTTGCCCTTTTTCTTCTCATCTTTAAGACATGCCTTTTTCAAAACTCAATTCGAAAGACTCGGAGTTGGTCGCAGGAATTGGCGACTCGTTAAACCGATCTGGCGGTTCAACTGCGTTGCTACAGAAAGTTCTCGATACGATTCCGCAGTGCGTATTCTGGAAAGACAAAGAACTAAATTATCTTGGCTGCAACAAGTTGTTTGCACGCGCTGCCGGTTTATCCACCCCAGACAAAATCGTAGGCTTAAGTGATTTTGATTTGCCTTGGAACAAAGAAGAGGCAGAATTTTACCGAAAGTGCGATCGCCAGGTGATGGAATCCGACGATGCGGAAATTGGAATTATCGAATCGCAAGTGAACGCTGACGGAGAATTGACTTGGCTAGAAACCAACAAGGCTCCGTTATACAACGACGCCGGTGAGGTGATCGGAGTGCTAGGCAGTTACATCGATATCACTCGCCTCAAGCAAGCAGAAGAAACATTACAGCGCAACAACGAGGAGCTTGAGCGGCGAGTCGAGGAGCGAACACGTGAAATTAAATATGTAGCCAATCACGATCAGCTAACTGGACTCTTGAACCGCGGGCAATTTGTGCAGCAACTTAACGAAGTCATTGGCGCTCCGGAAGCTGAAAATATTGCGTTGATGTTTATTGATCTCGATAACTTCAAGCCCATCAACGATACGCAAGGACATGACGCTGGTGATCAGTTGTTGGTTGGCGTCAGCGAAATCCTGAAATCAATACTTGGCCCCAACGACTTTGCCGGACGTTTCGGTGGCGATGAATTTCTTGTTTT
>CAZKTR010000429.1:0-3307 GCA_964555525.1 uncultured Pirellulaceae bacterium | reverse complement strand
TGTCTCGCAAGTCGTTTTCGGCAGGGTGATACAACTGAAACCAAAAGTTCCCGTCAGTGATTTTCGAAACCGTTTCGATACTGGCCGTGCTAACGGTCGACAAAGTAAAAGGGATATTGTGATCGGCCGCCGCTTGGGCCAAGTACTCGCAACTCTTGGGCCACATCAAACCTTGCAAGCCAACCGGAGCAATACCAAACGCCGAATCATACTCCTTGCCGAACAACTCGGTCTTTTGCGTTGCACCCGCATAGTCGCGCAAGTACCAAGGCTTCAACTGAATCTCGCGAATATCAGAAGTGTTTCGCTTTAGATTCACTTCCGTAAAACAACCGCCGGCCAAATAATCGTAAGCAAATCCCGGCATGCGTTTTTTCGCACGCTTCATCAGATGCTCAACCGAAGGAAGTTCTGAGTCGAAGTGTTCTTTCATAGCGTTTCAATCAATCTGTCTGATTTGTATCTGTCAGTTTCACATGTGACGAAGGAGTTGGTTGTCACTTCTATCAAATTTGATTTTGCAAAAAGCCGAAATACAAGCTCGACGCGCGAGCGAGTGCATCCAACGGTTTTAAAAATGCACTTGCTTGCGCCGCGAGCTTGTATTCAATCCGGTCCGCATTGAGCAGCACTCAATGGCAACCCGGCGCGTAAGCGAGGAACGCCCACTACAACGAAACGCCCCGTTTCCACGGAATGAAATCGTCCTGCCCCAACCCAACCGCTTTCGGCACGTAACGCCCCGAGGCAGTTTCAATGATCAACCGCAACAGATTGTCACCCGCTTCGGCGATCGTTTCATCGCCACTGATAACAACCCCCGCGTCGTAATCGATCAGATCATTATGATGATTGGCCGTGTGAGTATTGGAAGCCACTTTGATCACCGGACAAACAGGATTCCCTGTCGGTGTCCCCAAACCCGTCGAAAACAAAATCACGTTGCACCAAGACCCCGCCATCGCCGTCGTCGATTCGACATCGTTGCCGGGTGTACACAGCAACGTCAAACCAGGCTTTGTACAAGGCTCAGTGTAGTCCAAAACATCAACGATCGGAGCCGTCCCGCCTTTCTTGGCAGCACCGGCTGACTTAATCGCGTCGGTAATCAAACCGTCTTTAATATTCCCCGGTGAGGGGTTGGTCGAAAAATCAGACCCGACTTCGTTTGCTCGAGCGTTATAAGCATGCATGATCTGCATAAACCGAGCAGCGATTTCTTTCGTCTGGCAACGCTTCACCATCTCGCCTTCGACACCGCAAAGCTCAGGGAACTCAGACAAAATCGACTTGCCTCCCAGCAACGTCATCAAGTCCGAAACGTGCCCAATCGCAGGATTAGCCGACAACCCGCTAAACCCATCCGAACCGCCGCACTCCAACCCGATCGTTAACTTAGAAAGCGCCGCCGGCTTGCGCACCGAAACTTTGTCAGCCGCTGCCATGCCAGCAAAGGTCGCTCGAATCGCGTCCTCCAGCATCTTTCTTTCTGACGGAAATTGCTGCTGTTCAAACTTCAGCATCGGCCGGTTGTACTCCGGACACCGCTGCTTTACTTGCTGTTCCAAAATCGACATCTGTGCGTGTTGGCAACCCAGCGACAACACCGTCACGCCAGCGACATTCGGATGAGTCACATAACCCGCCAGCAGAGCACACAACGCATCGGAGTCCCCACGGTCGGACCCGCAACCGCCGGCGTGCCGCAAAAATTTGATTCCGTCGATGTTTTGGAACACGCGTTCGCCAGACGGCATTTCCGTTTCGGGAAACGTCACTTCAGTAACGTCGCCACCGGATTGATGAGCATCGATCAAACTTTTCGTGAACGTCGTATAAGGCGACGCTTTGCCGTAACCCAACGAATTAACGAAACTCTCTTCCAAAATCTTCAAGTTCCGGTTTTCGCAAAACACCATCGGCACGACCAACCAATAGTTAGCAGTACCGACTTGCCCGTCCTCCCGATGGAAACCGTCAAAGGTCTTGCCCTCAAACGGCGAAACATCCGGCTGAGTCGTCCATTCAAAACTAGGCTCGGCCAAGTTATCGGCATCAACTTCCTCGGCCGCGTGCTTCACGTTGTGCGTATGAATTAACTCACCACAAGCAACGGGTTGAGTCGCAACACCCACCAACACGCCGAATTGATATATCGGATCACCGGTCGCCAAATCGGCGGTGGGGAACTTGTGCTTTGAGTCGACATCCGTTGCCAACGTATACGACTGGTCTTCGTGCTGAACGACTTCGCCCGCTTTAAGATCCATCAATGCAACCAAGACGTTGTCTCGTGGGTCCAACTGGAGGACTGGTTTGCGATTAGACATGTTTTGGCTTCCGACTTTTTGATTCAATCAATTCATAAGGGGACAAACGCTCAGTGGCATTCATTTTATAACGTGAGCCGTTTTGGCTTAGCCGCAGGGCGATAGCCCACGGTTTCCGGACTATCGTGGGGAAACCGTGGGCTATCGCCTGGCGGCTCAATTTTCTAGCTCACGCCGGGGGCTACATCATGCCGCCTGAAGGCGGCACTACGAACTACAAACTACGCTTCTTGAACCGCCACTTGATTTTGAACGCCCAAGCCTTCGATCCCCAGTTCGATTTTGTCGCCCGCTTTCAGGTATTTCGGTGGATCAAAACCAAAGCCAACACCCGCTGGAGTACCCGTCGAGATCACGTCACCCGGCAGCAACGTCATAAAGTTCGACAAGTAAGACACCACATGCTGAATGTTAAAGATAAAGTCAGACGTACTGCTGTCTTGAATTTTTTCGCCGTTGAGCTTCAACCACAAATTCAAGTTATTTGGATCGGCAACTTCATCCGTCGTGGCCATGTAAGGACCAAACGGAGCAAACGTATCCGCCGACTTGCCCTTGACCCACTGACCACATTTTTCGACCTGCCACTCACGTTCTGAGTAGTCATTGTGAACGCCGTAACCAGCAACGTAATCCAGAGCATCACCCTCGGAAACGTACTTGGCCTTCTTACCAATCACGACCGCCAATTCAACTTCCCAGTCCGTCTTTGTTGAATTGCGAGGGATCAGCACTTCGCCGTTGGGATCATTCCAAGCCGTTGTCGCCTTAAAGAAAACAACTGGCTCAGTCGGCGCCTCCATGCCAGATTCTTTGGCGTGCAAAGCGTAATTCAAACCGATGCAAATGATCTTTGACGGACGAGCAACCGCGGGAGCCAGTTTGACGTCGGCGGCGGCAACCGTTGGCAAACCACTGCCATTGGACTCCAAAAAACTCGCCAACCGAGTCAGGCCATCGTTGCCGAAAAATTGCTC
>CAZKTR010000428.1:0-3317 GCA_964555525.1 uncultured Pirellulaceae bacterium | reverse complement strand
GCGAGAAAGCTCAGAAGCTTCGCGAGCAAGAAATGAAGTGGCTCAACATTCTCTGCGCCATCATGCTGATTTTGATTTTAGTTGCAGGGTACATGAAGTTTCTTGCCACTGGAGCTACCGTGAAAGACCGGACGTTAAACGGCAAAACGACCAGCAGTGTTGGGCGCGAGATTGAGCCCATTGTTGACTCGTCGTTTAAATGTTTCGATTGCAATTGATGCCAGCGCCTGAGGCCATTTTTATTTTTGCCGACGCATGTCCTTGGCATTCAAGTCAAATCAAGACAGATCAGCGTCTTCATTTGTACTACAAAAGTCTGCGATGCTCCACGATTGTATCTTAAGCGCTTCGTGGTAGCTTTGTAGAACATCCCGCAGCGTTGCCGGGCGAACACCTGCTCCAGATTCGATCTTGCGGATTAGGCGTGGCGAATACCCCGATTGAGCTGCCGCATCGTTTTGCGTCCAGCCAAGGGATTGCCGTAGCTTCCGAATCTTATTGACATCGCCGGTCAAGGTTCGTGGGTTGAATTTGTTCATTGTATTCAGCGAAAGGCGAGGAGTGGCTTTAAATTGATAGATGCAGCTTGCTTATCCTACTGGGCGACAATCCAGCGACTTTGTGACAGCAAAGTTTAAATATTTCAAAATACTCCTGTTCCGCCGATGAAGAGAATGTTAATGACTTGGTGAGGCTTTGGGGCTAAAGCTGGCCGGTGACCGGCGGATATCGGGTTTTCTGAGGTTCAAAACGACTTTTTTGGCTCGTCTGACGCGTACATTGGACGTTCTAAGGGGTACGTCAAATATAATGGGCGGCTCCCTCCCACACTTATCTGGCACTTCTCAATGGCGTTTGACGCAAGCGAATCTGACGAATCGAACAAAACTGATAATCTAGAGAGTCGTTTGGATCGCTTGTGGAATGACAGGCAAAGGGTCCCGATGGGCGCTGGAGCAGATCGGTGTTTTGGACGCTACGAAATTCAGCGTGTGGTTGGTGCCGGCGCTTTTGGGATCGTCTACCTCGCGGCAGACCCTCAAACCAACGGATCAGTAGCTGTTAAAGTGCCGCGGCGAGAAGTACTGGTCGAGAAGGAAAAGCTAAAACGTTTTGCCGCCGAAGCTTCACTTGTCAGCGAACTCAATCATCCAAATATCGTCAAATTCCATGAAGCGGATGTGGATAGTCCAGTTCCTTGGTTGGCGACTGAGTGGTGCGATGGGTCTGACTTGGCTGCTTGGCTGCAGCGGGAAAAGCCTGACTCACTTGAACCCGTTCCGTGGACCGAAGCGGTCGAACTGGTCATGGAGGTTGCCGATGCGGTAGATCATTTACACCAACACGGAATCGCCCACCGTGATCTCAAGCCAGCAAACATTATGCTGTGTCGAACTGATGATTCGAAATCAAGTTCATTGCGATCCTTTCTTCCCAAAGTCGCTGATTTTGGTTTGAGTAAACTACATGGTGGTGAGATCACCAACACGCACTCAAGTGTTTTGATGGGGACGCCAGTCTACATGGCGCCGGAGTTGCTTGATGGCTGGAAATACAGCGGACCTATTGGGAAAAGCGCATTCGCCGCAGACATCTATTCACTCGGCGCGATCCTTTTTGAGCTGTTGGTAGGCCAACCACCAGTAAGCGGGCGCAGTTTCCATGAAGTTCTAGACAACATTCGTAATTCACGCACGGGCGAGCTTACGGGCTTTCGCAAGGATTTGCCGAAAGGTGTTCATCAGATCGTGAGAACTTGTTTGTGTCTTAATCCAGAAGCTCGTTATAAAACCGCGAAAGATCTAGCGTCGGATCTGAAACGCTGCCTTGCAGGCGAAAAAATCGAAGGCCAGTCAATTTCGGCCGTTTCGAAGTATCGGTTCTGGCACGGTAGGCAGTTGTGGCTGCCTACCGCGGGCCGTTTTGCAATCCTCAGTGGCGGACTAATTACGATTTGGCTGATCATTGCCGCAGTCGCCGCGATAGTGTGTGAAGTTGTTTCCCCAGAAGATCTCAATAGGGCCGTAGGAGAGACTTTTCTGATTCTAATCACGTCGGCGATGCCCATCATATTGTTGGGCTGGATGTGTATCAAGCGAAAACGCTGGGCTGCACTGGTTGGTGCGATTATTAATCTTGGAAATTTGGTCGCTCCCGTCTTTGGGATGTTAGGTCGCCCGCTTGCCTTTGAAGCGATCTACTATGCGCACGATATTTATTTCTGTTTCACAATTCACTTGTTCGTCTTCCTGTGTTATCTGGTGCAGGAAGTCTTATTTGTGTTCGCGTATTTCTCTCCTAGTTCTAAAGTTGTTTAGTTTTCGAACGAACCGGAAGATCGTCTAGGCAATTCAATTTACCGGTGGACAATCGCTTAATCTATCGCGAAGTTGTTTTAAAGCCCGAAACCAAAGTTGCCGGGCGTTAGCCTCGCTGGTGCCTAGTTGAGTTGCGATTTCTAAATAGCTCAGACCGAAGCGGTGACGGGCCTCGACAACGAATCTTTGCTTTTCAGGTAGGGCGTTTACCAACTGCATTAGCTCGGCATCCGTTTCCTCGCGGCGAATCAAAACGCTAGGAGTGTCTAGCTCAGACGGAAAGTCCAATGAGCCCAGTGGGTTTTCGCGGTCGAGCGCACGTTTGTGAGTTCCGGTGTATTGCTTCGATTCATCAAGCAAGTTGTTTAAGACGATGCGCTTCAACCAATTTCGCATCTCATTTGCGCAAGTGCCGTTAAATTTATCGATCGATTTATGAGCTTCGATTAGACTGATTTGGAGGATATCAGATGCGCCGAATTTTCCTTGAAGCGAGTTTCTCATTCCCGTTTTTGCAACCATCAGGAGGTACGCTTCGAATTGCTTTATGATTTCAACTAAAGCCAAATCACAGCCGCCTTTGGCTCGCTGGATGAGTTCATTCCAGTTGTAGTTACTGGTTTTGTTGTCAGCGCTGGAATCGTCGAACTGAGAGGTTTTAAAAGTCATTGAAGTATCCGCCAAGCAAATTTATTGTCCATCATTCCCGCCAGTAGTAGAATTCAGGTTAAAGCTATTTGCAAGTGAAATGTTTAAAACTCGTCGCAAATCAGAGCATGCATTGCGTTTGCAATAGTTATACGTGGCATAGCGAGGCTCGAAGCCGAGCTGCGTCTTTCGCCTCTCGCTCAGCGGTGAGCGGAAATGGGCGTCTTGGTTGCTAGCTCAAGTGCACGTCGAGAAGTTGTTTCGGCTAATTGCTTTTTCTTGCGAACCTGACCGTGGTAGTCGTCTCTTAGTCAGCGTTGAACGCGTTCACGATTGGTTTCAACTTCTTTT
>CAZKTR010000427.1:0-3322 GCA_964555525.1 uncultured Pirellulaceae bacterium | reverse complement strand
TCGTTATCTGCTTGATGATGACCGGTTTTTATATCGTGATTTCCAGCGGCAATTTAATCAAAACGGTTATCGGTCTGAACATCTTTCAGACGTCGGTGTTTTTGTTGTACATCACGATGGGCAAAATCACCGACGCGACAAAACGTGTGACCGCTCCGATTTTGGAAGGCGGCCATGGTAGCCACGGCGATGGTCATGATGATCATGCCACGCACGGCGAACATGTAGCACAAGTCGCTTTTGACCAGCATGTCGTAGGCGATCAAGTAGCGACGGTTGCCCATGAACAAGCCGGGCATGGGCATGCCGGCGAACAGCTTCACGATTCGGTCGATCATGCTCATGAAGATTTGTCGGAGGCAGGTCACGCTGTGGCTGATCATGCTCATGAAGCCGCTGAAGTCATTTATTCCAATCCGCTGCCGAGCGTGTTGATGCTGACGGCGATCGTGGTCGGCATTGCAACGACAGCGTTGGCATTGGCATTGATCGTCAGGATCCGCGAAGACTATGGAAGCATCGAGGAAGACGAGATCCTTGAGTTGGACAAGGAACTGCAGTGATCGAACAACATTTACCCGTTTTATTGATCGCCGTTCCTTTGATCGCGGCTCCGTTGCTGATTTTGATCGGTAACCGCCAGTTGGTGCAGTTGCTGTCGTTGGTCGTGGCTTGGATCGTGTTTGCGGTTTCGCTAATGATGATGGGGCGTGTTCTTGCAACCGGTGCGTTCGAGTACCAGTTGGGCGGTTGGCCGTCGCCTTATGGAATTGTCTATCGAGTCGACCACTTCAACGCGTTTGTGATGCTGTTTGTGTCCGCTTTGGGGGCGTTGGTGTTGACTTATTCCCCGCCTAGCGTGGCAGATGAAATCCCCAAGTCGAAACAGTATTTGTTCTACCCGTCTTACCTGTTGTGTTTGACGGGTTTGTTGGGCATGTGTGTGACGGGCGACTTGTTTAATGTGTTTGTGTTTTTGGAGATCAGTTCGCTGTCGAGCTACGCGTTGATTTCGCTCGGGAAAACTCGGCGAGCTCCGTTGGCTGCGTTCCAGTATTTGATTTTGGGAACGATTGGTGCGACGTTCTTTTTACTCGGGATTGGTTTGCTGTACCAAATCACCGGTACGCTCAACATGGCCGATATCGCTGAAAAACTTGCGGCTTCGGATTCCAAACGAGCTGAATTGGTCGCGTTTGCGTTCATGACCGTTGGGCTGTTTATCAAGATGGCGGTGTTCCCGCTGCACACTTGGCTACCCAACGCTTATACCTACGCTCCGTCAGTCGTCACGACTTTCATTGCGGCCACGTCGACCAAGGTCTCGGTCTACGCGTTTGCTCGGATGGTGTACACGATTTATACGCCCGAGTTTGCTTTTGATAGACTGCCGTTGGATCGAGCGATGGTAGCATTGGCGTTGATTGGGATTTTTGTGGCTTCGACTGCCGCGATCTATCAAACGAATGTTAAACGGTTGTTGGCGTATTCTAGCGTCGCCCAAATTGGATACATGTTGTTGGGCATCGGCTTAGCAACCGAAGCGGGTGTTGCGGCGGGTATCGTTCACATGTTCAATCACGCTTTCATTAAAGGCGGATTGTTCATGGTCGTTGGCTGCTTTGCGTTGCGACTCGGTTCTGTTCGGCTGGAAGATTGGCGAGGTGCTGCTACGGTCATGCCGGTGACGTGCTTTGCTTGGGCCGTGGGCGGATTAGGCTTGATCGGTGTGCCGGTGACAGCTGGGTTTGTGAGTAAGTGGATGTTGTTGACGGCGACCATGGATGCTGGAAATTTAGTTGTTGCGATGTTGATGTTGATCAGTTCATTGCTGGCGGTGGTTTATGTTTGGAAAGTGGTGGAAGTTATCTATTTCTCGGAACCGTCGGAAAAAGTCAAAGCCGCAAAGGAAGCACCGTTAGTCATGTTGGTGCCGACTTACGTTGTGATTGGAGCAACGGTGGTGTTTGGCTGCTGGACGGTTTACTCGGCCGAAATTGCTCAGTTGGCAGCGAAGGCGCTACTTAATGCAAGCGGGGTGGTCCAATGATGATGACTCCCGAACAACTTATTATGGCTTCGCTGGCGTTGCCGTTGTTGGCCGTTGGGTTGATTTTTCTGTTTGGAAAAATCCCTAACCTCCGTGACGGTTGCTCAATCGTGGTGTCGGGGTTGCTTTTTTGGGTCACCTGCCAACTGGCTCAATTGGTTTTCAATGATCAGCGTCCTGGGTTGGTGATCGGAGAGATGATTCCTGGGTTTAAAATCAGTTTTTCGATTGAGCCCCTAGGGATGATCTTTGCTTTGGTCGCGTCAGGGTTGTGGATTTTGACCACGATCTACGCGATCGGTTACATGCGAGGCCACGATGAAAAAAATCAAACACGTTTCTTTGCGTGTTTTGCGGCGGCGATTTTCGCTGCGTTGTCGGCGGCTTATGCAGCAAACTTGTTGACACTGTTCGTTGCCTACGAAGTGATGACGATATCGACTTATCCGTTGGTAACCCACAACGGCGATGCAGAAGCCAGACAAGGCGGACGGGTTTATCTAGGGATTTTGATTTCGACATCGATTGCGTTCTTTTTGTTCGCGATCGTGTGGACAGGGCATGTCGCGGGCACGCTTGACTTTGTTCCAGGTGGGGTTTTGCAGCAGCCGTTTGATGATGGAAAGATTTCACCTACTGGTTTGGCGGCTTTGTTGGCATTGTTTACTTTCGGGATCGGTAAGGCGGCGTTGATGCCGTTTCACCGTTGGCTACCTGCGGCGATGGTCGCGCCGACGCCGGTGAGTGCTTTGTTGCACGCGGTGGCGGTTGTTAAAGTTGGGGTGTTTTCGATTTTGAAAGTGGTCATTTATGTTTTCGGGATCGATTTGATTCGCGAAACGAATTTGACCGGCGGCTTGAGCGATGTTGGGATCAGCGATTGGCTGTGCTACTTAGCCGCAGCGTCGATTTTGTTGGCTTCACTGGTTGCCATGACAAAAGATAATTTGAAGGCTCGGCTAGCCTATTCGACGATCTCTCAATTGGCTTACATCACGCTGGGAGCGTTGCTTGCTTCGAAGAGCAGCGTCATTGGTGGTGGCATGCACATCGTGATGCATGCGGTCGGCAAGATCACGTTGTTCTTCTGCGCCGGAGCGATTTACGTGGGGGCTCATAAAAAGAACATTAGCGATATGCGCGGGCTTGGGCGAGCGATGCCGTTGACGTTTGCTGCTTTTTTGGTGGCGAGTATCAGCATCATTGGTTTGCCGCCTGGCGGCGGTTCGTGGAGCAAATGGTTCTTGGCCGTCGGCTGTGTCGAATCAGGTC
>CAZKTR010000426.1:0-3328 GCA_964555525.1 uncultured Pirellulaceae bacterium | reverse complement strand
ATTTGAAGCTGTTGGCCCCTACCCCGGCGATCGACATCGTTGCTCATCGCGCCAGCTGGGCGTTTGTGCTTTTGATATTGTTTACATTGGTTGGCTCGATAGTGCGTTTAAAAGGCTGGCCGCGCTGGTCGGAGTTGGCAGCGGTTTTTCAACAGCCGGGAACGCTCGGGCTGCTATCGCTTGCTGCGATCTTGATCGCTGTGAACTGGCTGGGGTTTGTGGCGGCGATTGCCCAAGAACGAGCAATGGACGTGAGCGTCGGTTATTACATTTGTCCCCAGGTGGTCGTGATCTTGGGCGTGTTGTTCCAGCGCGAACGCTTGTCGCGGGGGCAGTGGATTGCGTTTTTAGTAACGTCGATTGGCGTGTTGGTGATGGCCGCTTCAAAAACGGGTATTCCATGGTTTGGACTGGTCGTGGCATTTTCGTTTGGGCTCTATGCGCTTGTTAAAAAACTAATTCAATGTTCAGCATTGACCAGCCTTACCTTTGAAACCGGAATCTTGTTCTTGCCCGCGGTGGCGTTTTTGTTGTACCGAGGCTGTTGGTGGTCAACTGGGATTGCTCCGGAGGCGACGACCAGTTGGGTTTCGCCGCTGGGGTTGCAGTTACTGCTGGTGTCGACGGGAATCGTGACGTTGCTGCCGCTGGTTTTGTACGTGTCTGCTGTCAAGCGTTTGCCGCTTTCGGTGGTGGGAGTGTTGCAGTTTCTGGGGCCGACGATCCAGTTTTTGTTGAGCGTTTTTATGTTTGGTGAGCCACTCGATCCGCCGCGATTGCTTGGGATTGTGTTGGTTTGGGTGGGGGTGGTGTTCTTTTTGCGAGGGGCTCGGCGAGCCTAGAAACATGCTTGCAAAGCTAAGCGTATTTGCGGTGAGCATTCATGCAAGATATGATTTGTTGGCTTCGGCAGCTTCAGCGATGCCGTTTTTTGGAACTTACGTAGTCCTATTCCACTATTTTGGTTCACATGACGACGACCTCTGAGAGTCTTCTTTTTCGACTGCAACAATTGGGCGAGTCTCCAGATGAGGCCGCTTGGGAGAAATTTGTTTCTTTGTATGCACCACTGATTTTCCACTGGGCGCGGAAAACCGGTTTGGAGCGAAATGGAGCTGCGGACCTTGTTCAAGATGTCTTAGTGCAAGTGTTCCGAAAGTTGCCTCAACTCAAATACGATGCCACGAAATCGTTTAAGGGGTGGCTGCGAATGGTGACTCTCAATCGGTATCGAGAGATTCGCCGCAGGAAAACGATTCAAGTTGAATCGGCTACCGATTCGTTGATGGAGAAGATTGCTCCGGTCGAAGTCGCCGAATCTACGTGGGATATCGACTATGCAAAGCTGCTAGTTGCAAAGGCGATGAACGGTATGAAAGATGATTTTAAGCCGGCCACTTGGCAGGCCCTAGAACGCTTGATCAAAGATGCTCAACCGGTCGATGTCGTGGCCAAAGACGTAGGAATCAGTCCGTGGACGGTTTATTCGGCTCGGTCAAGATTGATGCGAAGGCTACGAGAAGAGCTGGACGGTTTACTTTGATGTTTGTGGCCTTGCGAGCGACTAGTGAGAGTTTACTGAGCGAGGGTGCCATGCTTACGCGAACAGAAACGAATTAATTTTAGCGAGGCCCTTAAACAAACATGCTCACGGACTTTTTCAAAGCCACACCCAACGCGTAAGCATGCCGACCCTTGGTAGACACTTTAACCCTTCAAAGCCGTGAAGCATGGCACCCGCCCGCCTGATAAAACGCCTGAAATAGTTGGACTCTTAAACTCTGGAAGAACCGATTTTTGAGGCCTTTTCCCTTGGAAAACGCTAGAATTTAAAAATATTTCTCGCACCGCCACAATCTGATTGCAAACCGCGCATAGTCTCTTATGTACCAAAGATACAACGTCTAGGAGACAATATGACCAACGCCACGATGACGAATTCCAACACAAATAACGAATGTCCCGATCAAGATACTCTGACCGATTTTCTCAGTGGAAAGCTCGTTCCACCGGCCTTGGAGACCTGCGAATCCCATATAGAAACCTGTCAGGCATGTCATGAAACACTTCGTGGGCTCAATCCATCGGACACGCTTTTGTCCTTTGTTGTTAAGGCAATGGAGTTGGCGCCATCAACGCCGACGGATGAGCAGTTCGAACTTAATCTGGTGCAACGCCTCGCCAATCCATCAAATTGCAAAAACTATGCCGGCCCGCAGTTGACGTCGATCGAGGTGATGCAAGACCGAGCGGCGGAAGTGCTTCGGCACGTGGCGATCGACTCCGAAGACGCGACAAGTTTGGGCGTTTTGGATAGTTTTCGTTTGCTGGAATTGATCGGGGCCGGTGGGACTGGCGTTGTGTTTCGGGCTTATGACTTTTCGCTCGATCGCGAGGTCGCGTTAAAAGTTTTACGGCCATCGTTGGGCAATGTTGCCCGAGACCGGTTTGTGGCTGAAGCGAAAGCCGCGGCGTCGATCGACCATGAAAATGTCGTCACGATTTACCAAGTGGGCGAGCATGAGCGGTTGGCTTGGATTGCGATGAAGTGGGTGCCTGGGGAGACGCTCGAGAGTCGTTTGCAACGCGAAGGGACGCTCGAAGAAAACGAAGTCCGACGTTTGACGGGGCAGATTGCCAAGGGCCTTGCCGAAGCCCACCGACGGCAATTGGTTCACCGTGACATCAAGCCCGCCAATATCTGGATTGGTGATACGGATCAAAGGGTTCGGATTCTAGATTTTGGTTTGGTTCGGATCACCGATAACGCTCCGGCCTTGACGGCAACTGGGATGCTTGCCGGCACGCCCAACTTTATGTCTCCCGAACAAGCCAAGGGACAAGATCTAGATGCTCGCAGTGATTTGTTTTCTCTGGGGTGCGTGATGTATCAAATGCTTACAGGTAAACTCCCTTTCAACGCGTCGACGATCTTGGCAACGCTGCAGTCAATTCAAAGCCAGCGTCCAGAAACGCCAATTCAGTTGAGGGGCGATAGTTGCGTAGACCTTTCTGATTTGACAATGGCGTTACTCGAAAAGCAGCCTGGCAACCGAATTCAATTCGCAGAATCTTTGGTCAAATGCCTTGAGCTGCCGCGTAGCCAATGGCCGATGCATGTCGGAAGTTATGCCAGTTCAAGCATGCAAGAAACTCAAGCAATAACACGGCCGGCAACTGGCCGCGGTGGCTCGCGATATTGGGGTTGGGTTACGGCTGGCCTGTTTGGATTGTTTGGTTTTGGGATGTGGTTGTTCGCTCCACAGATTATTCGAATTGCTACGAACCAGGGTGAGTTGGTGATCGAAACCGAAGATGAGAATGTTCA
>CAZKTR010000425.1:0-3330 GCA_964555525.1 uncultured Pirellulaceae bacterium | reverse complement strand
GAATAAAACTCGAGCTCATTATTCCTGTTCCGCGATCAAGTTGATTCGGAATCGACCACAGATTTTACCCAAAGCTACGGCTTGTCGATTGGTTGGTTATCCCACACCCCACACAGCCCAGTTTTGCGATTGGCTTACTGCATGGTATAATCGATGGGGATATGCCAGAATTGTCTATATCGCAACGCTTTGAATCAAGAAAAGATTGATCTTATGAAACGACTATTGCCCTGTTTCTTACAAGCACTACTGCTTGTTTGCCTGTTGGTCGCCAACGCCACCGCTCAAGACGAGTCTCCGAATAAAGATGAGTCTTCGAAAAGAGATGTTAGCGAATTGAGCGTCGACGAATTGCGGACTTACGGAGAACTCAAGGAGCACCTCAAAAATAAGATGCGGGCTTACACCGCGCGATATCGAGCGGCCAGCAAAGAAGATAAAATGGAAGTGTTCAAAACGCGACCATCGATCGATGTTTATCGTCCACTGTTGTCAAAGCTTGTCGCCGAAGGGACTGAAGAGGAAGCTGATAAAATTTTGACTTGGTGGTGGCACGGCGAACGAGGCAAAAAAGATGCTCCACTGATGAGCAAGCTATTGGTTGAACATCACAGCAAAGCAAAAATGTTGACAAAATTCGTCCCAAGATTTGGCTGGGACCTGAGTCCCGCCCAAGCGGAACCCCTCTTCCGGAAAGTGCTCGAAGCTACCGACGTGGATGCGGTAAAAGCCACCACTTCGTTTTCGCTTTTAGATCTGTTGTCTAAAAAGGCCAAGACAGCAGAAGGTAAGGAAGCCGAGTTGCTACAGGCGGAGATTGAATCACTCTCTAAGTCAATCAAGACAGAGTATGCGGAGTTTACCGACTTGGTAGGCACTCCTTTTGGTGAACGTCTAGAGGGAATTGAATTTTCCAGGAAGTTGGCAATTGGTAAACCGGTTCCTGATATTGTTGGATCCGATTTAGATGGTGTCGAATTTAAATTGAGCGACTACAAAGATAACGTTGTGATGGTTAGCTTTTGGGGGCAGTGGTGAGGCCCTTGCCGGCGGTTAATCCCACACGAGCGGTCGCTCGTAAAACAACTCAAAGGTAAACCATTTGCTCTTATTGGAGTCAATAGCGACGATGAAATCGATGTCGCGCGTAACGCGGTTGAGAAACTGGAAATCAATTGGCGTAGTTTCTGGAATGGCGAAAAGGGTACCTTCGGACCCATTTCAACAAAATGGAATGTCGACAGTTGGCCTAAGACTTATCTGATCGATGCAAAAGGCATCATTCGCTACAAAGACCTTAAGGGGGAAAAGCTGGATGAAGCGATCAAGAAACTTATGGCCGAAGCAGGCCATCAAGTTGAGTTAGAGGCAGAAAAGAAAGAGGAAGACAAAGAAGATAAAGAAGAAAAGAAAGTTGCAAGTTCCGAACCTAATGGATAGCGAGCAATTGGAGATCGGTGATGTTTTCTATAAGGGTGGAACGACTTGGCTCAATGAGAAAAGCGTGATTACCGTGTCCTCTTGGATGTATCAAGGTGTAGTAGTAGCGAAGTGCAGTTCTGCAGACTGTGATAGGCCAAACCATTTTTACAAGTTCGTAGAACTGCAATCTCACTTTGCATTCGAAAACGGGGGACTGCCGAAAGCCAATGTTGTGCTAATACCCTCAATTGCGCAGGTCAAACGCACCATGATGGATGCAACTCAGTTGAGAGATGAAATTGGTTATTCGCTGGAAGAACTTTCTCAAGATAAGCAAGAATAAAACGAGGCGACAAAATGCTCCCGCCAAGTCACGACATCGAGTGACAAGGTGATAAAAACAGTATCTCTATACATCAACAACAGTCCCTCGTTCTTCTAGCTGCCGGATAACTTCCGCATCGCGATCGAGCGGGTGCCAGATTCGGACTTGCGTCTAATTTGGCAGCTCCAATAGCGGATTCAAATCCACATTGGAGGTTCTGGATCGATAGATCTGCAGATATTTCAACTGTTCCATCGCTGCAATAGGCGACAAATCAAAACGATCGTCACCCACAGCAAATGAAAGGTCGACAAGGCAACAACGTTCGAGTTGTTAGCAAATTTGTTGTTGGTTATCTGAGGGCATTTGCGTCTTCGGATAAAGTGACTGAATTGCGACATGCGGATAACGCTATATGGTCTTTTTGGGTTACACTTAGGTCAACACCACTCTCACTTGCATCACTCAAACGACACTCTTCCCCAGATCATTCAGGATAATATGAATTCACCCGCCCCCTTGAATGATCCTGCCGACGCGACCGCTGATCCTCAGCCTGCGGCAAGCCCCGAATCCGAAAGCCAAGCCGAACAGCCTAAGATTTGTTTAGACCAATTTTTAAAAACCTGCGGCGTTGAAACGGGCGGGCAAGCCAAACGTTTGATCCAAGGCGGTGAAGTGTTGGTCAACAATGAGGTTGAAACTCGGCGCCGGCGCAAATTAGTACCCGGAGACGAAGTTCAACTTTACGAAGACATCTTCGTTGTCGCGCTGGCCGAACCCAACGAAACCGAAGCAACCAACGAACCCGAGAGTGAATAAGTCTCGATCACCCAATCTCCCTCCAGCCTGCAGCCTCCTCCCTCCAGTCTCCTAAGCCATGCCCAAGAAGACACCTCGATCCATCCCGCATCGTCGGACTCGTGAAAGCCACGCCAGTGAAACGGCGGAGGATTACGTCGAAGCGGTGTTTGAAATCATTGCTGATCTAGGAAAGTGCCGAGTTGGAGACTTGGCCAAACGTTTTGGTGTCAGTCACGTGACGGTGTCCCGAATCGTAAAACGTCTTGCCAGTGAAAAACTGTTAGACACTGCTCCCTATCAGCCCATTACCTTGACTTCATCGGGAGCTGCACTAGCCAAAAAGATGCAAAAGCGACATGCCATCGTGTATAAGTTTCTGCTTGCTCTGGGCGTCGACGAACAAACCGCACAAATCGACAGCGAAGGCATCGAACACCACGTGAGCGAACAGACGCTCCAAGCGATGAAAAAGTGGACGCCATAAGGTAGCGGCATACAAGCTCGACGCGCCAGCGAGTGCATCGGTCAATTTCTTGAAAATGCACTTGATTGCGCCGCGAGCTTGTATTCTAGATGTCCAGTAAAACCGTTTCTAGTTTTAGTTGTCACTAAGATTCAGCCAATTCACTTCGGAGGGATTCCGCCTAAAGGCGGGACTGCAAACACTCCACGTAAAAAAACAGGAAACATTTCAAAAAAACGCGTGGCGCATTGGCGACGTCTGGCACTTTCAATGTTAAGAGGACTCGATTTGTTCGAAATCCCCTACAATAAAGCTC
>CAZKTR010000424.1:0-3330 GCA_964555525.1 uncultured Pirellulaceae bacterium | reverse complement strand
GTCGGTCGTTGGCGATTGGCTTGTTGGCTTTAGCGTTTGCTCAGCCTTTGTTCAACGCTGAGCCAACCGACGTCAGCACTGATAGTACTCGCCTGCGTCGGATTGTGATTTTGGACGTAAGCCAAAGCATGGCCGCAACGGACGGGAGTGTTGGTCGGTTTCAGTTGGCGAAGGTGCAGGCAAAACGCTTTTTGAATTCGGAGTCTGGTTTAAAAGCAAACTTGGTCCTCGCTGGTGCTCAGCCTAAAGCGGTTTTTGAACAAGCCAGTGCGAATGTCAAAGTTTTGAACGACGCGTTGGTTGAAGCAAAGGCCAAACCAGAGCACGTTGACGTGCAAGCGGCGTTGAGTATGGCATCGACGATGTTGGCTGGCGATGATCCGGAGACAGAACTGGAAGTTGTCGTGGTCAGTGATTTCCAACGCAGTAATTGGGCGGCGGTGGATTTTAGTATCTTGCCTGAGAAAGCTAAGATTCAGTTGGAGTCGGTTGCCGAAGCGGATGCAATGTTGGCCAATGTGGCGATCGAGTCGGTTCGATTTTTGGAGCAACCGACCGTGGGGGCTCCTGTGACCTTGGAAGTACAGGTCGGTAACTTTTCCAAAGCGGCACGAAATGTAAAGGTCGAGGCGTTGATTGGGCCGGCGCTGGTTAGTTTGGAAGGCGGTTGTCCGGCCGGGCGTTCGACGTTGTTGACGGCCGAGGTGGCTTTGCCGTCGACAGGGTGGCAAGTCGGTTGGGCGTCGATTGTTGATAACTTGGATGCGTTGCCGGTGGACGATCGTTTTCCTTTTGTCGTGCAGTCAATCGACTCGCCGGGGATCGCCGTCGTGACCAAGCAATCGGCTCGTAAGATTCCTTCGTCGTCTTATTACGTTCAAACCGCGTTGCAGCCGTTTACCGAACAGGCCGATAGCCGAGTGCGAGTGGGCCGGATTGCGACCAATCGTTTTTCGGTCGAGCAAGCGGCTGGTTATCAACGGTTCGTACTTGATCACCCAGGCAAAATGGAAACCGCGCAGATTCGATCGCTGGCTTCGCTGATTCGTCGGGGGCGAGGGATTTTGTATTTTGCGAGTGAGGCGATTGATGCGACGAATCTGAAGTTGTTGGCGGCTGAATTGGGGAGCGATTGGCAAGCCCCCGTCGAACTGATGCCGGCGGCGCGGAGTCGTCCGAGGAGGGATTTGCAGGTTCAGTCAATGCAGGAAAGTCGCCGTCCATTTAGTATTTTCGGCGATTCACTGATGGCTCAACTTTCGAGCTTGCGAATCAGTGGCGGTTTGGGATCGCGGCGAGTTCCCAATTCGTTGGACGACGATATCTTGGCGACGCTGAGCGATCAGTCGGTGTTCGTTTATTCTTGCCCGGTTGGGCTGGGGAAGTTGTCGGTCGTCAACGCGGATCTTGAGGCTTGTGAGTGGTCGCGGCATGCGAGTTTTTTGCCGATCGTGAATGAGCTGGTGGATGATTTATTGAGTTCAAGTAACCGGGCGCAGTTGTCGTTGACGGGATTGCCGTTGGTGAAGGTGTTGCCCAGCGAAGTGAGTTCGGCGGACGGTTTGGTGGTGAGCCAAAGTGAGGGCGAAGGGGCCCCTGAGGTTATTGGTCAACTGCAAACTTCGGGCGACGGTGTGGTCTGGAGTTGTAAGGAGTTGCCAGGGCCGGACATTTTTGAAATTGAAAAGGACGGAAAGTCGGTGTTTGCGTTGGCCGCGAATTTGTCGCCAGAAGAATCCGATTTGCGGACGTTGGATGCGAGTTTGTTTGAGGATCGATTGTCCGGTGGCCGAGACGTGAGTTTTACTCGGGTTACCGGTGAGAAGCGAGAAGAGGATCGAAGTTGGATCTGGTTGGCAGTTGCCGCGGTGGTTGCACTGATTGGAGAAGTGGCAATATTAAAGGGATTTCGATCGTGAGTGAGTGATTGTTGTGAGTTTTTAGTTTCCTGTTTACATCATTGATTTGAATCGAGTCGAATTAGCATGCGTTTAGTCGCCGAGCCGTATCTCCCGTTTGCTCTTTGGATTGCGTTAGCCGTGATTGCGGTCGCAGTGTGGGGGTGGTACGTCATGTCGAGTCGTTTGCCGGTAGCGGGTAAGGTGGCTTGGTCGATTTATGGATTGATGGCGGCGACGTTGGCGTTGCCGTTGTTGGTGTTGTTGAATTTGACTTGGATCGAGAGCGTTCCGCCGCCCGCTGGCAAGCCTGTGGTGCAGGTGTTGGTGGATGGTTCGGCAAGCATGGCGACGACGGACGTCGATGGGAAGTCGCGTTATCAAGCAGCGATTGAAGTTGTACGTGAGGCCCAGGCGGAGCTGTCGGAACAATTTGACTTTCGGATTCAAACCTTTGGCCAGGCGACCAAACCAAGTTCAATGAAGGAACTTGATGCCGGGGACGCGGCGGAGAATGAAACCGACATCGGGGCGGCGATCAGGTCGGTGTTGAAAGAGGATGTGGTTCAGGGACAATCGATTTTGCTATTGAGCGACGGAGTTCATAACACGGGCGCGGTCGGTGATGTGGTTGAATCTGCGAAACAGGCCCGGGCGATGGCGGTGCCGCTATTCGCGGCGCCGTTGGGTGGCGATGTTGGCGTCCAGAACGTTGCCGTTTCTCCTCGGTCGCCTCAGGAGTTGGCTTTTGTTGGGCAACCAGTGCAAACGATTGCCAATATTGAGGCCGTGGGGGTCGTGGGGCAGCGGTTGAAAGTTCAGTTATGGTTTGCTGGGCAGGTGGTCGAAACCAAAGAAGTAGAAGTGACTCCGGAGAATCAAGGCAAACCGGTTGAGGCGATGTTTGAGTTATCGCAGGAAACGCCGGGGCTGTTTTCGTATGAGCTTCGTGTGACGCCGTTGCAGGATGAGGCGACTTTGATGGACAACCGGGCGCCGTTGTTGTTGCGTGTGTTGGATCGAAAAATCAAAATTCTATTGGTCGAAGGAAAACCGTATTGGGATACCAAGTTCTTGGTGCGGCGGTTGGCGGCCGACCCGGCGGTAGAATTGACCAGTGTGATTCGAATGGCCGAAGGACGATACATGCAGCGCATGGTCAGGGCCGTCGGCGAGGGTGACGCTTCCGCGGCCGAGAGTACTCATATCATTCGCGATGTAGAAGAAGTGTTGTCGGATGATTCGTTGGCCGATGTCCAGGTGGTGGTTTTGGGCCGCAACGCGGAGTTCTTTTTAGGCGACGCGTCGCTGGCAGCGGTGAAGAATTGGATTTCTCGCGAGGGCGGGTCGCTGGTTTGTGCTCGCGGTGCTCCGACAGCTCAAGTGAGTCAACGGTTGAATCAGATTTTGCCCGTTAGCTGGGACGCGGGTC
>CAZKTR010000423.1:0-3335 GCA_964555525.1 uncultured Pirellulaceae bacterium | reverse complement strand
GAAAGCTTCGCTGGGGTCAGACTTGGTTTTCGGTTTTCAACCGAATTACAAACCGCCGCACGGACGACTCAACCGAAACGTGGCCAGATGAATCGCGGCGGAACATCAGCCCCACCTGATGGGGGCAAGTAAGAATTTAGCATTCCGCCAAGGCGCTCGTTTTTTTGGATCGGCTGATTTATGTCCGGTGGCTTTTCCATGGGGACGATTAATTATCTAAGCCTTGGTGGTTTCGCCGGCCTGTGCGATAAATTCACCGACTGGGTGCCCCCACCTTCTGTGCCGATTTTTCGATACAATTGGGGCATGCCGACTCGCTTACTAACACCTATAACAGTTCTTGTCATCCTTGTGACGCTGTGCGGCACCGACGTAACTGCGCAAAACGTCACCATAGGAAAGGCAAACTACCTCACCAAATTACCGCTAGGCGCCGATGGCCAACCGCGACGGTCAATCGGCGTCAAGCCGTTGGTCAGCGATCGAATCACGGGTCCAGTTCCAACCAACGACTGGTGCTCGTCTCTCGTCTGGCCCTCTAGCTCTCCGCACTCGCTGGCAATGTTTCCCCACCCGCTGGCTGTCAAAGCACACGCCTCGGGACTAGGACTCGGCTACACCCCGTTTCCTGTTATCACTGACTCAAGTAAAGACGGAAAGCTGTTTCAAAAAGGCAGCAACTACAAATTCCCTTACCGCGAAAGCATGATCATCGGACTCAAAGGACTCAACAGTCCCAACACCGTGTTCGACCATCACTCCGACTGGGCAGTGACCGCCCTTTGGGACTCCTCGCCTGACAAACTCCGCGCGACTTTCGGACATGGCTTGCCATTCGTTTACTTCGAACGTGAAAGCGACCAACCGGCGGTCGTGCAATTCAAAAAGGCACAATTTAATCGACACATTAAACCCATCGACCCACTTGCCTTTGAATTCAAAAACATCAATGGACGGCATACTCAAGCCGACGGAAATTTTTCCCTTGCGGTAAACGCTGGCAAGAACATCGGCTTGGGCTCCAAAGTTCAAATCCGATACGACTTCGATGGCGACGGACAAACCGACCGCGTTGAAGTATTTTCGCTATTCGCCTCCGACCCCATCGATACCTCATGGGAAACTTACTCGGACGCCAACCGAGAATTAGATGCCAAACTTACGACTGGGGAAAAACAAAATTTCAAAAACGGAATCGTCACGCTTGAATTTTGGAAAGTGTTTGGCGATGGCCAAGTCGCACTTAACTTGGAAGACTGCAAAGTAGAATTGCCCATCAAAAACGGCTCGCGGCATCTCAAAACCGCTCGCGTTTTGGGGCCTCAACCAGTCGACAATATCGTCCAAACAAAACCAGAAAGCGATAAAATCGCGGAGGTATTCTACCGAGCCAAAAACATCATTGGCGTGACCGTTAACCGCACTCACTATGGGCTGTTTGCCCCCAGTGGTTCCACTTGGTTACCCGCAAACGCGAGCGTTGACGCTGTCCATTCGAAACTCGCCGGCAAAGACTACTTTTCCGTCGCAGTACTACCCGACGCAAACCCAAACACGATTAAAGCGTTTGCGAAATACGCGTTTGCATTCGTAACCGACACCCAAGTCACCTTCCAATACACCCCCCAAGCATCGGCTGTTGAAACAACCTACACCGTTACAACAACCCCCAAAGAAGGATCCGAAACTCGCACCGTAATGGCCTTGTACCGCCATCAACATTTGCACCTAGCCGATGCAAACAAGTACGCACCATTGACTAAACTCAATTACATGAGTCCTCGTGGAAAAATGAAGGTCATCGCTAGCGACTCGTTCACGACATCGACACCGTTCTTAGGGGTGCTGCCCTCACTACCAGCGCCTAAAGAATCGTTTGCAACACTCAAGCCCATGGTTGATGCCTATTACAAAAATCTAACCACTCGCAAGAATCCATTTCAACGAAGCGATACTTATTGGAACGGCAAAGAGTTCGGAAAGATCTCCGAAGTCATTCACATCGCGGATCAAATTGGTAAACACGAAATCCGCGATGAACTGGTCAAGCTCTTACAAGCTCGACTCGAATCTTGGTTTGATGGCAAAGACCAAGAACGTTTCTTCTACTATGACCAACAATGGAACACACTGATCGGCTACCCCGACAGCTATGGCTCAGCTGATATCCTCAACGACCACCACTTCCATTATAGCTATTTTATCAAAGCTGCTGCGACGATCGCAGAGTTTGACCCTGACTGGGTAAAGCCAGAAAATTACGGAGGCATGATCGACCTGCTCATTCGCGACTGTGCCAACTACGATCGCACCGACAAGCGTTTTCCGTGGATGCGGTTTTTCGACCCCTATGCGGGCCACTCATGGGCCTCGGGAAACGCCGGCTTTGCATCGGGCAACAACCAAGAATCGTCTTCTGAATCGATGAACTTCGCGTCTTCAATGATTTTGTACGGTCAAGCAATCGGCGATCGGAAAATTCGAGACCTAGGAATCTACTGGCACGCAACCGAAGCCGAAGCGATCCGCAATTACTGGTTCGACAACGACCAACAAGTATTCCCAGCAGGCTTTGGCTCGCCCTGCGTGGGCATGATCTGGGGCGACGGGGGGACTTACGGCACTTGGTGGACGGCTAACCCAGAAGAGATCCACGGCATTAACTTCCTCCCACTAACTGGCGGCTCGCTGTACCTTGCCCGCGATCAAGATTTCGTTAAACGGAATTTTGCAGCATTGTTAGCCGCCAACGAGCGTTTCCATAACGCCGGATTCGATGGCGATCCGGACAAACTAACCCGTTGGCAAGACATCATTTTCGAATACTTGGCCTTGGCCGATCCCACCGAAGCTGATCGTCGCTATCGAATCAATGGCGTCGATACAAACTCCGAATTCGGTGAAACCAAGGTCCACACCGCACAGTGGATTGCTACACTAAAATCTCTCGGTCGATACGACGAATCCATTCGCGCAGACTCGCCAACGGCGCTTTGTTTCACCAAACTAGGTAAAACGATCTACCTTGCTTACAACGCCAGCTCGAAAACAAGCACCATAACGTTCACCGATGGAGCTAAGTTTGATGTTCCACCTGGCCTGCATCGGTTCAGTAGAAACTGAACTCGCAACGCGACTCAATGCCACTCAAACGTTGGGTTTTCTGCAGTTTCGATGACAAAAGATTTAAAAGTTTTAGACACCTTGTTTTGCTAGCAAATGAAAAAAAGCCGGCTATCTCCGACTCAAAGCTCCCAAACGACTGAGTCTGCGCATACTGAACCAATCTTGACCCAGATTGCCTGATCGGTAGAATCTGTGCAGCATTGGCAATC
>CAZKTR010000422.1:0-3349 GCA_964555525.1 uncultured Pirellulaceae bacterium | reverse complement strand
TTAAAAGTCGTTGGGCGAACGCAATGGTCAAAATTCCCTTCGTTTAATGCTGAAGGCAAGCAAGACCCGCTGGAACTCGAGTTGTTGATCGAGGCAAAGGGGAAAACGGCGCGTGACGCAATTTATTATGGGATGCTAAAACTTGACAAGCTAGAAGCGGATGGAAAACCGATCAAAATCAAACAAGACAAGTTCTCTTCGAATGATCTCTCGAAAGAGTTCGTAGTGGTTCAACGCAGCGACAACGAATTTTTCAATGAACATCCGAAAGACGGTGTCCGCGCAAAACTAGTTTTTTCTCATCCAAAAACGAAACTTAAAAAATTTACGAGCGTTCAAGGCGAATTCAAGATTCGGACCGGCGGCAAACGCGAAATCCTTAAAGTCCCCGCTAAGGCTGCGGAGAACATTAAGAATGCCAGACTTAAAAAACTTGGAATATCAGCGGAGATTGAACTGGACGGAAGCACCATCAATGTGAATCTTACTGGTGAATTGAGCCCTGTTTACAAAGTCGAACTGCTGAATGCTAAAGGGAAGAAGCCTGACCAACTCAACGGTACAGGCTGGTCAGGTAGTGAAGGGGCGAAAAACTACAGTTTTCAATTCGACAACGAAAAATCCATTTCTGACGATCTAATTGTCGCGCTGTCGATCGCCACTGACATGGAAGAACTTACGGTTCCGTTTAACCTGTCCAACGTCGCAGTGGTTGCCGAAAAGTAGTTTTGGAATCGCAATCTTGGCGTTTTGCGAAAACTGATACTTATAAGGATTAGCATCGACGCGATTTTTGCTTGATTCTGCTAGATGCTGGCGACTCGCATTTGTCTTTGTACAGGGAATGGCTAGAATCACGGTATAGATTCACGCCACCATCAAAATAGACTTAGCTCGGGAGTGCTCGATGTCATCCTCTGAAAACAAACGGTCAAACAATGTCAACTTTGCGACAAAAGTTTGGGTAACGGTTGCGGGACTGGTTGCCATTGGCCTGGTTGCCGGTGTTGGAGCCTTTGCGGGAGCACAGCTGGCCGATGGTCAAAATGAAAACTTGTCACCGATAGAACTTCATGCTGCCACCGCCAGTAACAACGATTCTGTCTCGATGGCAACCGGATCGATTACCAGTGAAGTGGAAGGCCTGTGGCTGTTGGATCATGAATCCGGACAGTTACAATGCTGGGTGCTCAGTCCAAGAAGTGGTGCGTTCGCGGGGAGTTATACAACTAACGTGGCCAATGATTTGGACTTCAGTAAAGGTAAGCCTGAATTCTTGATGACTACTGGCAACTTTTTCTATACGGGCGGCAAGATTGCCAACCAGTCGCCAGCAAGGTCGGTGTGCTACGTCGCCAATACAACCAGTGGCGTGGTGGCCGGCTACAGCCTAGGCATCAACCAGCAGATGATTAATCGTGGTCAAGCTCAGGGGGGGACGCTCACCAAAATTTGTACTGGGAAGATCAAAGAACAGGCCGCGACGCGCGACCAGTGATGAGAACTGAAATCGATAGCCTAAATGTCGTACGGTTATCTGTTTGTTGGCAGTCGAGTGTTTCAAACGAACCAATTTGTCAGAACAATGAATGAAACTGCCTCAGACCATCCGGCCAAAAGGTCGACTCGATTTCCAATAAAATTAACCATTTGGACCGTCTTCGCGATTGCCGTGATATGGTTTCTGTACAGCAACATCGGCCAGTTAAACGATCGATTTAACTTAGACACCGCTACGCCGACGATCGCCGGCGTAGTGCTATTGTTTCTGACTTGGTTGTTGTGGCTGGGCTGGAGTATGTTTCGATTGGGCTCGCTGCTTGTGGTGATCTTAATTTTCGCAGCCCCAGTTTCGTTTTTCTTGCTGTACTACATCGACTTTGATGGCGATATCCAAGTGACGTTTCGGCCGCGATTTTGGAATTGGAAGTCGGAGAACTATTTGACGGTCGACGGAGCTGTATCGGGAATCGATTTGGTTACAACCACCGAATACGATTTCAACCAATTCCTTGGATCCGATCGTAGTCTGAAGGTAAACACGGGCGTCCAGTTGTCTGACGACTGGGCGAGCAATCCACCTGAGATGCTGTGGAAAACCGATGTTGGTGACGCATGGTCGGGATTCGCGGTCGTCAATGGGTACGCGGTAACTCAAGAGCAACGCGGCCCGAATGAGTGCGTGACGTGTTATAACGTTTTGACTGGAAAGCTTGTCTGGATCTATCAGGTTCCCCGGCGGCACGAAGATGCGTTGGCGATGGGCAAGGTGGGGCCGCGTGCAACTCCGACGATCCACCAAGGCCGAGTTTACACGACTGGCGGGAATGGGATTTTAGATTGCTTGGACGGGAGCGATGGTACGCTGGTTTGGAGTGCCGATGTTCCGGGGTTAGTGGGAATTGATTTGATTCCGCGGACCAATAGCTTGGGGATCGCCTATGCGGCTGAAAATTCCGCGTTGATGTGGGGCCGTAGTTGCTCGCCGTTGATCTACAAAAATACCGTCATCGTTGCCGCGGGAGGCCCTTTGGGGTTGGAAGATGGCGACGAAGATCCAACTTGCACGTTGATTGCGTTTGACTTGAATACAGGCAAAGAGGTTTGGCGAGGTGGTTCGAGGCAGATTTCATACGGATCGCCTAGCTTGGCCACGGTGAATGGAATAACTCAAATCGTCGTTATGGCGGAAGACCATGCGGTTGGACACAACCCTGATACCGGAGAAGAACTGTGGGCGTTCGAAAGGCCTGGCAGTAGTAGTGCCGAGGCGAATTGTTCACAGGTAAACCATATCGGCGGCAACCGGTTTTTGTTGACCAAAGGCTACCGGCTGGGTGGTGAGTTGATTTCGGTTCAGCAAAATGCCACCGGCGATTGGGACGTCACTAGCTTGGAGAAAAATAGCCGGCGACTAAATACAAAGATGACTAACCCAGTTGTCTCAGATGGTTTCGCATGGGCGCTATCGGATGGTTTTTTGAGCTGTGTTGCTTTGGAGGGTGAACAGCTTTTGAATAGAACTTGGCGCAAACGAACGAAGTACGGCCACGGGCAACTGTTAGCCGTCGGAGATAAGCTTTTGATTCACGGTGAAAACGGTGTATTGGCGTTGGCAAAACTGGATTCAAATGAGTTTAACGAGTTGGCAAAAATCGACACCGTAAAGGGGTTTTGTTGGAACACGATCGCGTTGTATGGCGACTTGGTTTTGGTGCGGAGTGAGCGACAGGCGGCTTGTTACCGCTTGCCAATCAAAGGCGATCCGATTGCTGCGACGGTCGTTGAGGACAAAAAAGAATCCGATGCTGATTCTAAAACGCTGCCTTCTGGCGAAGAGGCTTCTGGC
>CAZKTR010000421.1:0-3351 GCA_964555525.1 uncultured Pirellulaceae bacterium | reverse complement strand
AGCCACGACTAACGTTGCCACCCAAGGCACGCCCGTCTTTTCGGCAACCAAAGCCACCTGCGTCGGCATCTCTGCTCTCCGTCCCATCGCCAACAGCACTCGTGAGAGCCCCAAGATCAAATTCAGCAACACGCCCAGCATCGCCGTGATCGCGCCCACGGCCAGTACCGTGCCAGCCCAAGGAATGCCAAAGCCATCGGCGATCTTGTGCAAAGGGGCTGCCTTACCGATGGTGGTTGACTTAGGCAAAAACGACGAGATGTTTTCACTGTCTTGGTTTGCGAAAACGACGACAAACCCGACTGACACGTACACCAACATAGAAACTAACAACGTCACAATGATCGCTCTTGGAATGTTCCGTCTCGGATCATCGATCTCTTCGCCCAGTGTAGCGATCCGTCCATAACCAGTGTAAGCGACAAACATCAACGCCGTCGCATACAACAAATTCGCCATCGAAAAATCGAGCGGGCTCGACCGACCGGTGCTCGTACCAGTAACCGCTTCGACGGGCCAAACGTTTGCCCAAGCATTCGGCAAACCTGCAACCACAAAAAAAGCCAACGTCGTTAACGTGATCGCCACGATCAAGCTATTAGCAAGACTCGTCCGGCGAATGCCAATCAGCGTAATGACTGTCACGAACGCAACTCCGACCAAAGCCAGCGGGATCAGCCACGATCGATCACTCACTCCCGCCAGTTGCAATACGTAACCGCTAAAGCCCAGCGACGCCGCGGCCGCGGACGCGGATTTGGCAAACAGGAACATCCAACCCGCCACAAATCCGATTCGCGGTGAACACCAACGATGACCGTATTCGTAAGTCCCTCCGCTGACCGGGTGATTGGCTGCTAGTTGTGCACTACTGAGCCCATTGCAGATTGCAACGATGGACGCCAAGGCGATCGCCAGCAATGCCCAGACGCCGGCCACCGACACGCCGATTGCGATGCTCACGAACACGCCAGTACCGACGATGGATCCCAAGCCCATCATCGCCGCGCCGAACAGACCCACGCTGCGTTTTAAGTTAGCGGTTTTGGGAGGGTTCATGTTTTTGTGTTTGCATTTAATGTAGCCGGAGTCGCCAGACTTCGGGTTGCGGCTTCGTAAGGCCTAAACTCTGGCGAGCCCAGCTACGAACTTATTCGTAGCCGATGTCGCCAGACTTCGGGCGAATTGCCAAGGCCCCCTGAACTCTGGCGAGCCCAGCTACGCCGACTTTTCATCCAGTTTCACCAATGCGATCACCGATTGCCCCGGAGTCGGCTCTAAATCATAGTCGGCTGTGTTGATATGTAGTAAACCATGAGTGTCCACCACGAACAACACCAACACTTGATCACCGTACTTGATCTCAAAATCATCAAACGTAAACTCTTCGGAGATCTTAGTTAGCTTTGGGCGGAAGCCATTTTGATACGCCGTTTGAAAACGCTCTTCACCCCACTCCTCTTGGAACAACTCCCGGCCCTTGGCAACCTCACCGATCTTCGAACGGTTCCCTTTGCCCACATCCGCTGGCAGTAATCGGTAGACGTTTTGGCTGCCAAACAGGTGAGAAAAATCCACGGCCGCCATCGCGTTCACCGCATCGTTTTTGGTTAACGCCAAAAAGCGACCGATGCCCGCCATACTTACTTCCTCATGCACATAGTCGGACAAAATACTTTTACAATGTGCGGTCAGTCCCTTCATTTTGGCTGCCGAGACATTTTGGTAGTTGGTGTCCACCAGCACGACTGCGTAACCGTTGGATTGCAAAATCGCCGCCACGTCACGAATCCAAGCCGTAGCTCCGCCAAACAAAATGCCTTGCGGATTGGCTTCAGCCAAACCAAGCCGCCTAGCCAAAGGGGCGGCGCCGAGACCATAAACGGACACCGTCCCGACGATCAGCATAAACGTTGCCGGCACCAAAACCGAGGCGTCTTGAAAGAGCTCCGATCCGGGTTCGACTTCGGCCATGATCCGCAAAGCGAACACGCTGACCACCGCTGCGGCCACGATTCCGCGTGGAGCCAAAAAGGCCAAAAAGATCTGTTCTTCTCGGTTTAGACCTGACTTCCACATCGCCGCAAACACCGACAACGGACGGACGATCAAAATCATCAACGCCACAAACACGATTCCGCGCCAGCCGACTTCGCCCAGCACGGTCAGGTCCAAACGAGACCCCAGCACGATGAACAAGCAAGAGATCAGGAATACGCCTAAATTTTCTTTGAATTCGACCACATGTTCGATCGAGATTTGCTTTTGATTGGCTAGGTAAATACCCATCACCGTTACGGTGACCAAACCAGATTCATGCATCAACCAGTTTGAGAAACCGAACACCCCCAGTGCACTGGCTAGGAATGCGAGGCCGTGAAGATAATCCGGCAGCCAGTATCGTTTTACCAGTTCTGTCAGGACCCAAGCCGCCACGCAGCCAAAGCCAATGCCGATCGCGGTTGTTTTTAGAATCGTGATTATTGGTGCCCAGTAACTGGTTACCACTTCATGACCATGATCGCCAATGCCATGAAAGAATTGCTCGAACACCAAAACTGCCAAAATTGCACCGATCGGGTCGATGATGATGCCTTCCCATTTGACAACGGATCCGATTTTTGGGTTGGGACGAATATAGCGTAACAGCGGTGCAACGACGGTCGGCCCCGTCACAACCAAGACGGCTCCTAGCAATACGGCCAGTTGCCAGTTAATTCCCAGCAGCAGCCAGGCCAACAAGCTGGTCAGGCCCCAAGACACGACGACACCGATGGTACACAAGCGAACGATCGCGCCACCGACGGCGTCTTTGAGTTCGTGGAATCGCAACGACAATCCGCCCTCGAACAGGATGACCGCCACGGCCAAGGAGACCAGCGGGAACACAATTTTTGGGCCCAGCGTTTCTGAACCACTCATTTGTTGCAGCATGATGTCAGGGTTCATCCAAAAACCCAGGAGTACGCCAAAGCCCAGCAACAGCAAGATCGAAGGTACACGAATCCACCAAGCGATCAGTTGAGCCAACATGCCCAACAGCGGTACGAGGGCAAGGTAAAAAAAGATGGGGTCATCCAAGGGAGTGGCTTTCTTAAGATCACAAGCAATGAGATGATAAATTTTAGTCGTTGCAGGGGGCAATCGTGAAGGGTGGTGAAAGAGAGGTGTTTGGGAATTTAGTGGGTGACTCAAGGAACAGTAACGCCTTTAGCAGCCAGGTCCCAAAGGAAACACTGAATTGCTTTCGACAAGCGTGGGTGCCATGTTTACGCGAACGTGAATGAAACAACTTTAAAAGGTCTTTCAAAAAAGCATGCTCACGGAACGTTTTCAATGCTACATCGAACG
>CAZKTR010000420.1:0-3353 GCA_964555525.1 uncultured Pirellulaceae bacterium | reverse complement strand
CAGTTGATTCGAAAAGCAACGACGGTTGGTTTCAGCATATCGCGATTGTGGTTTCTGACATGGAGCAGGCTTATGCTCATTTGCGAAAACACAACGTCGAACATGCTTCGACCGGACCTCAAACGTTGCCTGACTGGAACCCTAACGCGGGCGGCATCAAAGCGTTTTACTTCAAAGACCCCGAAGGCCATGTGCTGGAGATAATTTGGTTTCCTGATGGCAAAGGCAATCCAAAATGGCAAGGCCAACCGGATTTGTTCTTGGGGATCGACCACACTGCGATTGCCGTTAGTGACACCGAAGAAGCATTGAGTTTCTATCGCGACTTTCTTGGGATGACGGTTGCCGGAGAAAGCGAAAACTATGGACCGGAGCAAGAGCGGCTTAATAACGTCTTTGGTGCTCGACTACGAATCACGGGCTTGAAAGCCGAAAGCGGCCCAGGGATCGAATTACTGGAATACCTCGCGCCGAGTAACGGATTGCCTTATCCAGTTTCGACGCGCATGAATGACCTTTGGAGTTGGCGTACTCGTTTGGTGGTTGGATCGGCCGACGAAGCGATGCGTGCCGCGAAAGCCTCTACCGTGGATTTTGTTTCACCGGGTTCGGTTGACATTGTTGATGACGAAATCGGAATTGACCGCGGGCTAACCGTGGCGGGGCCGTTTGGGCATCGAATGATTCTTGTGGAGGAGCCTTCCAAATGACTGAGTATTTTCCAGCGATTCCAAGAGTGCCTTCTGATACTCTGGAACTCCTGAACACTGAAGAGATGATCGAAGTCGATCGTTTGATGACCGATGTATTGAAGATCGAGTTGATGCAAATGATGGAGAATGCCGGTCGCAATTTGGCTCGGCTATGCGTTCACCGATTTTTACATGATCCGCAGTCAAAACGCGTGTTGGTGATGGCTGGCACCGGTGGGAACGGAGGCGGGGCATTGGTTGCAGCCAGACGCTTGCATCAATGGGGCGCGAACGTTTCAGTGTTTACGACAAAGCCAGACGAAGCGTATTCGGGCGTGCCGGCTCATCAACTGGGGATACTCCGCCGTCTTGACGTGGAAATCAATCACTCGGTTCTGCCAGAAGCAACGTCAGAGGTCATCTTGGACGGATTGATCGGCTACAGCCTGAAAGGGAATCCGCGGGGCAGGGCGGCTGAGTTGATGGCATGGGCCAATGCATCAAAGTCACCTGTGCTGGCTTTGGATACGCCTTCGGGTTTGGATTCGACCACCGGCGATTCTCACCTGTCAACGATTACCGCCGATGCCACCATGACACTCGCATTGCCCAAGGCAGGATTGTTGACAGCGGCGGCTCAAACTTTTGTTGGTGAGCTTTACCTTTCAGATATCGGTGTGCCGGATTGGGTCTATCGAAAAATCGGACGTGAAGCGCAACTCGGAAGAATGTTTATGCATTCGGACATCGTACAGATTACGGCGGACTCATAAATTCGTTAGAGGACAAAATCAAACACCGACTGCGCGGAAGAAGTAAAGAACACTAATCCTCACTAATGGGAACCAAATTTTGAGCGTGATATTTTGAAGCAAAATTAGTGCTAATTAGTGGAGATTGGTGTTCTCCAACATTCTCTGGCAGAGAAAAAATTAAGGCGAAAAAACGAACCACTTCTAAAATTGAAATTTAAAAACGGAAACTCGATATGAAAAAACTCCAACAAACGACAGACAAAGCTTTTCCGATTGTACCGCGATTGATTGCCGGTGGAATTTTGACCGTCTTTAGTCTCATGCACTTCAGCAATCCAAAGCATTTTGCCGACATCATGACGGCTGCGGGCTTTCCGATGGTGGATCTCAATGTTTGGGCTGCTTCGGCGACCGAACTGATGGCCGGGATATTGTTGTTATCTGGATTTTTGACGCGTGTGGGTGGGTTGCTGGGAATTGCCACCATGATACCCGCGATCATCGCTACTTTGGCGATCGCCGGACTAGACCCTGAGAACTTGCCGGACGGTGTGGCTAAAGTCCCTTTCGTCCCTCCGTTGCCGTTGCCCATCGTTACGATGGTGACATCCCTGATTGCGTTGGCCTTGGGCGGTGGAAAGTTCAGTTTGGACAAAAAGATGTCCGTTAACAAAAGCACTAACATAGAAGCTTAGTAAACTGCCAATGTCACTTTTAGCGTCTGTAAGAATCAAATCGGTGGTGGGCGAGTACAGGACAATCACGTAATCCGAATTGACTTTTACTTCAATGACGATTTTCCCCCTTGAGGTTTGTGACTTTCAAAATTTAATCGGTAAAGATTTTCGTGGATTCGCACTGTAATTTTTAAAAGAATAAAACGACCAACATCTTGGGAAACAACAGCTAGTACATTCCACAATTGAGTCAAACCATGACAGCTCATCAAGTTTTTTTTGAATCGTCCTGCCTCATTGATGCCGAAGTCGGGATCCCATGCAGGCACTTTTATCTTAGCGAAGCATCAGATTGTGACACGAAACAAAAGGCCAAACTATTGCTAGAGGAATTAAGAGAAAGGCTTCGTTCGGACAAAGGAATTCGTTGCGAAATGAGTCAAGAATCCAAACAACGTATTATCGCTTTACTGCCAACTGAATAGCCCAGCGTTTCAAAGTGTTACCTTTCTGCTGGATCACCCTCTTCAAGTTTGAAACTTCCCTCCGATGACCCCCGACGAAATAAAGCTGCATTTAGAAACCCTGTATTCTTATGCGAGGCTTCGCTTGCTAAATCAAATGGACCTCGATGAAGTGCTGATGGATACATTTTCAAAAGCTTTGGATTCCCATACGCTAAGCGGAAATTCTCGCGAGCATGACTCCGCATGGTTGATTGGTATTCTTCGAAAGCAAATTTTCGAACACTATCGCAGCAAGTACCGTTCCGAAAAAGCCATTACAAATGCGCGAAAATCGGTCAAAGAAATACTCGCTCACCCGTTTGACATTCCGGAAAAGATTTCGGGACTAAAGTCCAATATTATTAGCCAATCCGACAACCCGTTGTTTTGGGATGCGTTTAACGAATGCATTGGAATGTTAAACGAAATCCACGCCGAAGTTTTCATCCTTCGTGATTTAGAGGATGTATCCGTGGAAGAAGTGTGTGGCGTATTCGGACTGAATCGAAGCGACGTCTTAGAGCTGATCTACCGCGCACGGATGATGGTGATCGCCTGCTTAGCTAGGATGCTAGAGTCATAGGAATGACGGTTAGATTGGATTTTCGTGAAAATTTGATCCAGCGACCTATTGTTTCTTCACCGCGTTTTCACCAGCGACGTCCTTAATCGCCTTGAACATTTTGTCATACAAGTCTTCCGATGCACCGATTTTTACAAAAG
>CAZKTR010000419.1:0-3370 GCA_964555525.1 uncultured Pirellulaceae bacterium | reverse complement strand
GCAGCAGCCCCACATCCGCAATCAGCAGCAACAGGCGCTGGTGCAGCAGCACCACATCCGCAATCAGCAGCAACAGGCGCTGGTGCAGCAGCACCACATCCGCAACTGCGAGACCTTAGTCGGCCAATCAAGCCACCGCTTTGGCAACCGCAACTTGGAGCTGCAGCAGGAGCATCGTCACAGCCACAATCAGCAACAGGAGCTGGAGCTGGCTCGGGAGCACATCCACAATCAGCAACAGGCGCTGGTGCAGCAGCGCCACATCCGCAACTACGAGATCTTAGTTGGCCAAGCAAACCACCTCTTTGGCAACCGCAACTTGGAGCTGCAGCAGGAGCATCGTCACAACCACAATCAGCAACAGGGGCTGGTGCAGCTTCACAACCGCAAGCAGGGACTTCGACAACAGCAACAGGCTCTTCGCAAGAAGGGCCACAACCGCAATCGCCTGGTAATTGACCAGCCATCTTTTGAAGCAACCCTCTAAAGCCGCTTCCTCCGCGGCAACCACAGTCTGGTGCTGCAGATTGGCAACCGCATGACTCTTCAACAACAGGTGCTACTGGCTCACAACCACAGTCTGCCGCTGGTGCTGGTGCTGCTGAACCACATCCGCAGCCGCCGCGTAGTCTTGACAACAATCCACGAACTGGCTGGCGACATCCGCAGCCTTCGTCCACTGCAACTTCGCAACCACAAGATTCTACATCTGGTGCCGCGGCTTGACATCCGCAATCTGCACCTTGCAGCAATTGACCAATTGGCCCTGCTGCATTCACTTCGCTGCACATCATTACAAAGCTACAGAGTAGCATTGTGGCAGCCATTTTGATTTTCATTGAGACTCGTCTCCTAGTATTTAAACTCTTCATTGCTGTTCCATCAGGTTTTCAAAGGTGGTCGATAGCCAAATAGGCTTTGCGGCCGCTTCGTCAAGTTGGCGCAAATTAGTTTTTAGTTAACTCATTTTGCAACGAAAAACTATCTCGAAACATACTCAGTCAACTAAAAACATTTGCCTCAGATATGGCTTCACGATTTTCAAAATCGCTACTGACCAAGACCTGATAGTTGCGCAAAAACAATTTGAGTTTTAGTTGATCTCACGCTCCCTCAATCCTTTGAGAGATAAAAACGAAAGATCCGTTGTTTGTGAGAACAACGTTGTAACGCTGCCTCTCACGTCAGTCCACGAATTCCGAAGAACTCGTATAACTGAAAATCAGATTTGTCTTTCCCGAAATCGTCGGACAATCGCCAAATCCTAAAACGTCCTCGATTGAATGCATGTCGTACGATTTGGATGCGTCCTGCAAGTCAGGTAAAGTTTGCCGGCTTGCTTTTGCCCCTGTCGAACCAAAAAACGTGGCCCGAAAGGCGATTGATGCTCTTTGAGCCATCGTTAAAGGACCCCAAACGGCGATTTTCACTTTCAATCCGCTATTTTTCCGGGATCTTCAAAACTTAGCTGTGAAGAAATGGTTTAAGTATTTTGAGGCGTAGACTGATTGAGTAAACTTTAACGCCGATCAATAGGTCCATTTTTGCTTTCACAAAGATATTGACAGTCACCCAGCCGATACACGACGTGCGGGTTCGTCGTCACAAGCCACTGTTTTTACAAGAGGCAACATTGGCCAATGCAAAACAGCGATCCCAAAAATTAAACTTTGCCAAACCACTCGCCTGAAACCAAATTCCTCATAGCTAACATGACTTACACTGCTTTGCCCAAACCAATCACTTATCTATTCGCCTTGGCGATAATCTGTTTTAGCTTTGGCTGTGACCAACAGCGTTACAGCCCGTCAAAATGGGCCCCTGCTAACAGCTCTAATGGTACGCTACCAGGCGTTGGCCAACTTAACTCAGGTGGCTCCGAAGGCGCTTCCGACCGAACACTGGCAATTAGGCACGGATCGTTAGCTAACCGTGCCATGGGGACTTTGGCCGGTCGCTCGCCAATAGTGGTTGCTCAACCAAAAAAGAAAAAGAATACAAAGCCACCCTTGCCATCATTGGAAAACAAGCCTGTCTGGGACGTGACTGAAAAACGCCAAATGCCACGAGCCCCCGGCAAACCCGGCTTGTACATGGGACAAGAAAATCCACTGGCTGGCTTGGTAGGCAATGCCATGGGACAACGCGGTTCAGGTTCCACCCTGCCCTCGCGCGGTGGAGCGACGTTACCCCTCCGCGGCGGATCGACGCTACCGTTTCGCGGGTTTAACTCATCAACGCTACCCGGTCGCTAAACTCGCCAGCTAGAACTCAAACCACAAAAAAGCCCGCTTGTGAAAACAAGCGGGCTTTTGTTTTTTTATGCCGACTCTAACTCTACGTCGTCTTTTCACCCTCGTTGCAAGGCTCTGCCACAAACTGGTAACGCGCACCAGACTTCGGGCGAGGTCACGTGAGGCCCTGAACTCTGGCGAACCCAGCTACATTTTTTAAGTAGCCGGTGCCGCTGCTTACTCTAACTCTGCGTCGTCTTTACCTTCTTTATCTTCTTTCTCTTTGTCTTTCTTACCTTTTTTCTTCTTTTCCTTGTCGCCTTTCTTTTTCTTGTCGCCTTTCTTTTTCTTGTCGCCTTTCTTTTTCTTACCTCTCACTTTTTTTGGCAACGCAGCTTTTTGCTCGTCGGTCAGCAAAGCTAAAATCTCAGTCTGAACGGTCTTGGAGATCGAACTCAAATTCGTCTTCGCCTCAACATAACTGACCTGCTGTGCTTCGGTCAGTCCGATGGCCGCCAAACCAGCAGCGTCTAATTCTTTCCCCTTTAGGCCGTCAGCTCGACCTTTCTTAATCGCTGCCTTTTCCAAGGCCATTTGATCTTCGGTGAGTAACTCATCGGCCGCTTTCTTCGCTGCCAAGTACGATTCCACATGCTTGCCAACAATTACTTTGGCGCTGGCTTTTTGCTCGGCGGTAAGGTTCGCTTTTTTAAAGGACTTCATCAACTTAGCAGTCGCCTTTTTGGTTGGGCTTTTTTCCTTCTTAACTGCGTCGTCTGCATCTTGTGCCATAAGCGTCGTAGCACTAGCAAGAAACATAACCACCAAACCGAACACTATTTTTTTCATCAACATCTTAATATCTCCTAAAAGGCAAGCAGCGTTCCAAGTCGACCGCTGCGCAATAATCTTAAAGCTAAAATCCCACTCCATACAGGACTATTTCCATGGCCTAGATATCGAACAAATATCTCCAAATTGCGATCTTTTTAAAAATTATGTCACATTAGTATCCGTCCTAGAAAAAGCGACAACTCCCAGACTTCGGGCCTGTTAAACGCCAGCGATGGCTGAGGGGCCGTTCTACCCAGACAAACTTCCGCTCGATACTGACAATGATTTATTGATCCTAAACG
>CAZKTR010000418.1:1911-3373 GCA_964555525.1 uncultured Pirellulaceae bacterium | reverse complement strand
GCAGCGCCTGCGCCAACGCACTCGCTAGGATGGGAACCGCCGAAGCCGTTGGCCAGCTCACCCGCCTGCAACAAGTCGTAAAACATGTCTCAACTCGCAAGCAGCTCAACAAAGCGTTAGAATCCGCAGCCAAAGCGGCGGGCATGACTCGTAGCGAACTGGAAGAAATCGCAGTTCCGGATTTCGGGTTCACGGAGTTGGGAGTGCTTGAAACTCGCTTTGACGATGACTTCACCGCCGTGCTGTCGTTGCAGAACGGCAATAGCCCACTGTTGACTTGGCTCAATGCAGACGGCAAAACTCAAAAGACCGTGCCCAAGCAAGTCAAAGATCAACACGCAGACAAACTCAAAGACTTGCGGAAACTGGTCAAGGAAGTCGGTGCAGTATTCCCCGGCCAGCGTCATCGAATCGAACGGTTACTACTGGCCGACCGAACGATTACAGGCCAACAATGGCGGGCCCGCTATGCCGACCACCCAATCGTTGGTGTCCTCGCTCGACGGCTAATCTGGTGTGTCGACGATAATTTGGCGGCCTTTCCAGATGCGAGCAAAAATGTACTCACCGACGCGTCAGGCAAGCAAGTTCGAGTCGCTGACGATGCACAAGTGCGTCTCTGGCACCCCGCCGAAAACCCTGCAGCCAAAGTATTGGCTTGGCGCGAGTGGCTAATCCAACACAAAATAACCCAGCCGTTTAAGCAGGCCCACCGCGAGATTTATCTATTAACGCCAGCCGAAGAACAAACCGACCAATACTCAAACCGCTTCGCTAGTCACATCTTACGGCAACACGTATTCAAAGGCCTCTGCGATTCAAGAGGCTGGGCGTACACACTGCAAGGGCGATGGGATTCCCACAACACACCCAGCATTCAACTGCGCGACGCAGGAATTCGAGTCGAGTTTTGGGTTGACCCAGTTAGCGATGACACCGGCGACACGGGTGTCTACCTGTACTTGTCCAGCGATCAAGTACGATTCTATCGCGACGACGAGTTATTACATCTACGTGATGTTTCACCTCGAGTGTTCACTGAAATGATGCGTGACGTGGACCTGTTCACTGCCGTCTGCAGTATTGGCAACGATCCTAACTGGCAAGACCAAGGATTGGCGACGCACCGGGAATATTGGGAAACCGCTTCCTTTGGTGAACTGAACGCAACCGCTCAGTCTCGCCGCGAAGTCCTAGAACGCTTACTACCTGGTTTAAAGATCGCAGACCAATGCGAGCTTAAAAAACGTTTCTTGGTCGTGCGGGGCCAACTGCGAACGTACCAGATTCACCTCGGCAGCGGCAACATTCGCATGGCGCCCAACAATCAATACCTGTGCATCGTCCCCAAACGCAGTGCCAAATCAAACGAACCCTCGGTGTACCTGCCATTCGACGACGACCGTACTTTATCGATGATTTTGAGCAAAGCCTTCTTACTGGCCGAGGACTCCAAGATTAA
>CAZKTR010000418.1:0-1811 GCA_964555525.1 uncultured Pirellulaceae bacterium | reverse complement strand
AAAATTCAACTTGGGAGTTTGGCCAATCAAAGGAGAATCAGAACCAAAGATTGCTGAATCTTCCTGACCAGCACCACTGCCACCGTCAAGCTTTGGCTTAGGAGCCAGTTTGGCCACCCAATCTGACCAAGGCACATCGGTTGCCTCGCTGGCGTACGTGCCCATTCTAATTTCGTAGACCTGCTTAAACGGAATCTTACAAACTCCCAGCATGGCAGAATGTCCAATGATCTTGTCATCAGCCCACCGGTCAAGCGTCAAAGTAACTCGGCGCCCGCCGTGCATCAGGACCTGTGCGACTTGTCCTTTTACAATCGCTGTCGAACTCGTTTTCGGCTCTTCGGAATCTTGCTTCTGTTTTTCTTTCGCCGCCTCTTCAGCCGACTCGTCTAATTCGTCATCCGCTAAAGAAGCTACCAGCGACTCGGTATCAATCCAAACGATGCTCCCAAGGATGTCTCGTGAATATCGATTTACAGACCCGCCCGATCGAAACATCACATGTTCGTCGTCCATCGAAACCAGACTACCGCGAACGAGATCAAAATTTTTAGCACAAAGAATTTGAGAAGGCGGATTTCTCGCTTTCAAACGTGGAATGGTCAACACCAGTTCCTTCCTCTTAACATCGATATACTCTCCCGACAAAAACCCGTCCGCTAGTTCGAGTTTAGAAAGGGTACAGGAGATGTTCTGGCCCCACTGATCATTCAACCGAAAACCGACACTTCTACCGAATCCTTCTACCAACTTCTTGGTGTAACGTTTTTTGTTTTCTGCATAAACGACCAACTTATCCTTCTCGAGCGCCACGCGAAACTTAATCGGTTTCCCAGGCTTATTGATAGCGTCTCCACCTATATTTTGACCATTATTTCCAGCGGTTACATAGCACTGCTGCGCATACATCATGATCGCAAACGACACGGCACTCGGCTCTTCTACCTTCCCTTTTTTATTGAGCGACCTACCAAAATCAACATTTAGAATGCCATATTGATTACTAGACCAATCCAACTCAAACTCAAATCCGCCTCGCCCCATCAAGTCGGTGTGTCCAACCGTTCCATCTTTTTTAAGCTTGAGTTTACGTTGGCTGAGTTTCACTTTGGATGACTTCACCCAATCGGAGCTAGTAAAATCAAATTTTTCAGTTTGACCGCCGGCTCCAAACTCAACGGCTCGAATTTCCGCTCCGGGCAAAACGCGGTTTTCAAAAAACGAATCAACCACGATTTCCGTTTCATTCGCTGATCGAAACTTAACCGGCAACAAATCACGATTGTTTAAAAACAGCGTGTCGGGCCACTCATTATCGACCTGCCGCGATTCCTTGTCACGTTCCAAGATCACTCTTGCGCTAACACGCTCTTTACCCAAAACGGAACTAGCAAACGGCACGGCGTCAGAAGCTCCTTGAACACGCCAAAACAATACGTTGCCATCGGTTGGTGATCCGCTTTCAAGTCGCCCTCGAAGCTTACCGACATCGGAAACTAGCACATGATTGAACTTTTCCGCGTTTTTCGTTTTGCGCCGCCGGTCAAACTGAATTTGTCGCAGGCGATCGGTCTTAAAAACGATCGGCTGTGCCGACGCCTGCGTTTTAACCGTGACAGAATCTACGCTGACAGCAATCAGCTCGCCAACCACCTTTTCTCCATCTTCAAATCGAAGTGTATCTCCAGCGGCCAATCGCAATTTAGAATCCGGATTAAACTTAAATGCAGCGATAAATTCCTCGGCAGCGATTTCTACAGCTTCGCCGTCACTATCGGAAGCGATCCAAGTCGATCCGTCGAACGATTTCA
>CAZKTR010000417.1:0-3373 GCA_964555525.1 uncultured Pirellulaceae bacterium | reverse complement strand
GGTCCGCCGCACTTCATCACTTTGGCCATCCGATCCCAGAGGTCAAAGTAAGACATGTTTTCACCGGCCAAAATATACCGTTGACCGGTTTGGCCATTTTCGATCGCGGAAACAATTCCTGCGGCAACGTCACGCACGTCCACCACCGAGCATCCGCCACCGGGCACGAAGAAAATAAAGTTGTTGTAGATCAACAACATCATCTCGCCTGAGGATGGCTTCCAATCGTAAGGCCCGATCAAGAATCCAGGGTTCACGATGATGCCGTCGAGGCCATCAGCGACTTCCAGTAGAAACGCGGTCTCAGCTTCGCGTTTAGTGATGACGTAATTGTTTGCGGGTTTAGGCGGGTCGAGTCGATCTTCGGTGCCGATGTTATCCGGCGAGGCTATGCCGAGTGCATCGACGCTGCTAACAAAGATCATCCGAATGTTTTTTCGCCGAGCGACCTGAGCGATGCGGATGGTGTTATCGACATTGACTTTGCGGCAGGCATCTAGTTTGGTCCAACCCAAATGGATCATTGCCGCAGAATGCACGATCGCGTCGACCGAATCCAAAGCCACCGAAATGTCGCTAGCTGATTCAAAATCCAGTGTCACTGTCTCGACGGCCATCCCATCCAGAGACCGCAAATCGGACACCGATCGAACCGCTGCCACGGGCTGATGGCCTTGTTGGATCAGCGTTCTGCACAGGTTGTTGCCTAAAAAACCGGTGGCCCCGGTGACGAGTACTCGCATGGAATCTGTAGAAACTAGGTTGGTTTTGCCGAATAAACGTGGATCGGTCCCAAGATTGCGACCGACGGATACTGTCGAATCCTCCAATAACGCTTTAAGTTATAGCAGTTCGAATGTTGAGCCTATAGGGACTTTAAGCCAAATCATTGTTCGGACGTGACACAACGATCCTTCTTTGCCACACAACAGCGTCAGAGCAGGATTATCTCGCTGACGCAATTACATACAAATAGAACGAATCGATGGCGACAGGCAATTCTAATATTGAAGTTCGGCCCGTAAACTCTCGCGGCGACCAAAAAGCTTTTATGCGGTTCCCTTTTGACCTGTATGCAGGCGACCCGCACTGGGTGCCGGCTTTGCAGATGACCGAACGAGAGCTGTTGAACTTCAAGCCGCATCCGTTCTATGAATATGCAAATTCTGCGATTCAGTGTTTTCTGGCAGTTCAAGCTGGCAAAGTCGTAGGTCGTATCGCGGCGATCGTGGACGGCCATCACAATGAATTCCACAAAGAAGAACGCGGCATGTTCGGCTTCTTCGAATCGATCGATGACTCAGCGGTGGCGGCTGCTTTGTTCGACCAAGCCAAAGCGTGGTTTGCGACCAAGAATATTTCGCAACTGCGTGGACCGGCCAACCCTTCCCAAAATCATACCTGGGGTTTGCTCGTGGACGGCCACGATAGCAAGCCAAAGTTTATGATGACCTACAACAAGCAGTACTACGAAAAACTGATTCTCGAAAACGGATTCCAAAAATCACAAGACATGTACGCCTTCACTGGACATGTTAGCATGCTGGAGTCGTTGGACCCAAAACTTCAATTCGTAGTTGATGAAGCTAAACGTCGCTTCAATGTTACAACACGGCCGATTGACAAAAAGAATTTCACCGCCGACGTGGAGAATTTCTTGCGAATCTACAATGCCGCGCTTCCAGGCCAATGGGGCTTCACGCCGATGACCGAAGCGGAGATGAAAGACACCGCCAAGGGGTTGAAAATGCTGTTGGTCCCCGAACTCACCACGATGGCCGAGATTGATGGCGAACCGGTCGCTTGTGTCTTTGGGTTGTTGGATTACAACCCAGTCATCAAAAAGATCAACGGAAAGCTGTTTCCGTTTGGGTTCTTAAGCCTGCTCAACAGCAAACGCAAGATTCGAGATATTCGCCTGGTCAGCACCAACGTGGTACCTCAGTATCAGCGTTGGGGTTTGGGTTTGGTGTTGTTGGAGCGGCTTGTGCCGAATGTCAAAGCGTGGGGCATCGAAACGGCCGAGTTTAGCTGGGTGCTAGAGTCCAACAAATTGTCGCGAGGAACGCTTGAACGAGGCGGTGCGAAACTTGAAAAGACCTATCGAATTTATGACTATGAACCGTCATAATACGGGTTGTACTCCAAAGATGATTTTTGCCTTGCTTCGTCCCTTCCAGTTCACCTTGCTCGGTTCGATAAAACAGTTCAGAACATCATCACACTGTTATTTTTTTTGACGCCGAAGTTTTTTCTCCCGCCTGATTGTTAATGAACCCGTACCCCGAAGTTGTTGTTACAGGTGTCGGCGTAGTTACTCCAATCGGAGTCGGCGCGGATTCGTTTTGGGATTCTTTAGTCGCCGGACGCAGCGGTGTTTCGGTGCGGACCGGCTTTGAAGACGTTCAGTTGCCACACCGTATCGCCGCATCCGTCAATGACTTCGTTGGCAAAGAACATATTAAACCTCGCAAGGCAATCAAGATCATGTGTGCCCCAGTGCAGTACGGTTGTGGTGCTGCAGCGATGGCGTTTGCACAAGCCAATTTTGGAGAGGGCGTTCTGTCACAAGATCGATTGGGAACGGTTTTCGGCACGGAAACTTTCTTTGCCGACCCGGCGGAAGTTGCCGACGTATTCCAAAAATGCACCGTCGACAGTGAGTATCAACATGAACGTTGGGGCGAATTCGCGTTGCGAGAAATCCAACCGCTGTGGATGCTCAAGTACCTGCCCAATATGGCCGCTTCACATATCTCCATCGCGATGGACGCTCGTGGCCCCAGTAATTCGATTTGCCAAGGTGAAGCGTCGGGGTTGTTGTCGCTGATCGAGGGCGCAGATTTGATTCAACGCGGAGTCGCGGACGTCGTGATTGTGGGTGGAACCGGTTCTCGAATGTCATTGGTTTCGACGCTTTATCGCGGCGTTGATTTGCTCAGCAAAAACGTCCACCAGCCCGAGCAAGCTTCGTGCCCTTTTGCCGAAGGCCGGGACGGGATGGTGGTCGGCGAAGGCGCCGGTGCGATCGTTTTGGAATCAAAACAATTCGCCGAAAAACGCGGCGCGAATGTCCTGTGTAACGTCGGCGGTTGGTCACGCGGTTACCATCGGTTGGATTCAGATGGATTTTCGGGGGATCTTCAATACCATTTGTGCGCAGCGACCGAACGAGCTGGTCTAGATGCCGGTCAAATTGATCTGGTTAACGCGAATGCGATGGGCGCGATCGTCGGTGATGCTCAAGAAGCACAGGCAATCGCTGGTGCCGTGGGAGACACGCCAGTCGTGGCTCACAAAGGTGCGTTTGGGAATCTTGGACCAGGCACTTCGATGGTTGAATTGGTCGCTTCCATTATGTCGATCCAAAATC
>CAZKTR010000416.1:0-3378 GCA_964555525.1 uncultured Pirellulaceae bacterium | reverse complement strand
GATAGAGTTTTTAGCAGCCAATTCGGATAACGTTTTGGTAATGTGCGCTCCAATTTCCGGAAGTGGCGAGACTGGCCTTGATTACACGGGAGGCGCAAGGCTGTCAACAGACTCGGGGCTTACATGGAAAGGTTTTCCGTTTGGGCACCGTCCTGCCGACGATAATGTGCAACTCAGCTTTTACATTGAAGGGGAGGCAGAACTTAAGCTTGGAAAGTAGTATCTAACTCCGTTACATGGTGAACACTCGCGTGTTTTACTCAAGCTTTACCTAGTGAACTGTGGGGTTGGGCCAATTTTGCCGCCTAAATCAACCAAAGCGGCCATTCTTTAAAACAAGAGCCTATAATAAAAGTGGTGGTTTTCCGATAAACCCTAATGATGGCAGTCGCGATCCGTTAGTTTCAAACCGTCCGATCATTCTTAGCTCCAGTCACTTATGTCTGCACCGACCAAACAACGAACTGCACGGCGCCCCGCTCAACCTCAGGGGAGTCGAGTCACGCGATACGTCGATCACCAGCTTGAAAAAACTCGACGCCAAGTCAAGTCGAACGATTTGGTTGCGTCGATCTTATTATTGGTGGTGATGGTGATCGGGTTCCTGTTGTTGGCCGCAATCGTCGATGCGTGGGTGTTTACGTTGACGCCGCTGATGCGCTGGGCTGCTCTGTTGTTGTTGGTCACCGGTAGCGTGGTGATGATGGTGTTTTCTATTTGGCCGCTGCTAACCAAAAAAATTAATCCTGATTACGCGGCCAAGATGCTGGAGGATGCCAAGCCTGGTTTCCGCAACAGCCTTTTGAACTACGTTTGGTTTCGTAAAAAGCCCGAGGCCATTGGCGGCGCGGTTTTCGATGCGGTGGCAAGGCAGGCGGCCGTCGATTTGCATGCGGTTCCGGATGAATCGACCGTCGACCGTAGTAAAGTCATTCGGCTTGGCTTTTGGTTAGTCGGAGTGACCGCGGCGATGATCGCCTACTTTATGTTGTCCCCCAAAAACCCTTTGCAAACATTCAACCGAGTCATGTTTCCGTCAGCGGATCTTGCCAAACCTGCTGTCGTTACGATCTCTGATGTAACGCCCGGAAGCACCTTGGTCTTCTTTGGTGACCAAGTTGAAATCACGGCGAAGGTTTATGGGCCGCACAGCCCCGAACAGGTTCAATTGATTTACTCGACCAACGATGGTCGGCAGACAGGACAGGTTCGGATCATGCAGCCTGATCCCACCACCCCTCGCCAATACAAACTCAACTTCACCGAAAACACCGGCGGTCTTCGTGAGTCGCTCGTCTACGAAATCGTTGCCCGTGATGGACGCAGTGGAGAATTCCAAATCAAAGTCGCACCGCGCCCGGCGATTACGATTGAGTCAATTCAAATTGATCCGCCAAAGTACACCAAGCTCAAATCGCAAACAACACTACAAGGTGCGATCGACGGTGTTGAAGGAGCGAGGGTTACTGTCAGGGCGACCGCGAATCTAGAAATCGACGAAGCGACGATCGAGTTATTGAATCAACTGCCGACGCTTCCCGGTGAAGATCAAAAATTTAAACTCGCCCGTTCTCCCAAGAAGATGACAGTCGATTCAAAGAATGCAAAGGCAATTTTCCAGTTGCAGCTAGATACCAATCGTGAAAAGCCTTTCGCGACCCACTATCGGCTTAATTTTCGCAGCATCGATGGAGAGAGCCCCGCAGCGCCGAACATTTACCCAATCCGGATCATTCCGGATCTCGCACCTGAGTTAGAAGTGCGAGCGCCAGTTGAGGCCGAATCTAAGGTTCCTGCCAACGGCACCTTGAAGGTTGTCGCTGTCGCTAACGACGTGGATTATGAAATTTCATTTGTTCAAATACAAATCGAGCACCGCGGAAATCAAATTCTCAGTAAAAAAATGTCGTTGAAAACTCAGGCAGACCTGCGGCAAGCTCAGGCTCGGTACACCATCCGGCCGGAAGAACTTGGTTTGACTCCTGGTGATCAAGCGATCTTTTATATCACAGCTGGCGACAATCGGACGACTTACTTTAGTGATACCGAACCCGCACCGAATTTAAACCGAAGCAAAAACTACAGCTTTACGGTTGTTGAAGCTAACACTTCAGGTGACGGGCGACGAAACAAATCTCCAGAATCAAATCCGCCAACCGAAGAAAATAAACCGCCGGAGGATAAGGATCCAAAGAAAGATCAATCAGAGGCCGGCGATGAAGGAGAGACATCGGACGACGGTGCCGGCGGATCGCAGAAGAAAAAAGAGCCTGAAGCTGGAAAAGAATCAAATGAACAGTCTGAGGCTGGGGATCCATCAGGGGAAAATGATCCTGGCGACCAATCCGATTCAGATGGAGCGGATAAACAAAAGAACGAATCGGGAGGTCCCAGTGATTCTGAGAGCGATCCTTCAGATGACTCCGAAGACAACGGCACCGAGGAATCTGAATCCAAAGACGCAGGGGGCGGCGCGGCCGAACAGGATCCGAATCAAGAGTCAACCGATGGTGGCAGCGGTGGTAGTGAGACCGGCGAAGACGGCGGTGACACGACCAACAAACACGGTGGATCCGGTACCCAACAGCAGCCAAGCGATCCAAGCTCGGATGCCGACGCGTCCAACGCAAAGTCTGGTAACAATCCAAGTGACAACGCCGTCAGTCAATCGGCGCCGGAAACGAGAGATGAGAACTTAACCGATGGCGAACAAGAGCTTTCGAAGGATGCTTCCGAAGCCGAGCAGGTCCGACAGCTGGAGAAGTTTTTCAGTGAAAATCCCGACAAACGAGAGCAGCAAGGCGATCCAAATCAAACGGGAAATCAAGAAGACAACAATGATCCTCAAGGTACGGAGGATGAAGGGGGCTCCGGTTCGTCGCCAGATCAGAAGGAAAATCCCAACGATCCTTCAAACGAATCTGGTAAGCAGGATCAAGGTTCAAGTGATTCGGATAATCAATCTCCACAAAAATCGGAGCCACAGGGAACTGGGGATAGAGATCAAGACTCGTCGAAGAAAGATCCGCAAAACGGCAATCCCAATGATTCGCCCGAGGAGAATTCAAGCGGCAATTCGACTGAGCAAAATCCGAACACCCAACAGGAAAACAATCCGTCCAAGGCTTCTGATTCTTCATCTGATCCGTCTGGCGAATCTAGCAGTTCAGACTCGGACGATCCGGAATTAGGTGATTCGAGTGCTGGAGACAAGAGCGACAGTCCAGGTCAGGAAAAATCCGGCGGCGATTCGGGCGATGAAAAATCGGCCGATTCTCCTTCTGGTCAGCCCAGCGGTGAACAAACTGGCGAACAGCCCAAGCCAGGCAATGAATCGGCAGGTGATAAATCACCCGGCGATTCATCGCCCAGTGATTC
>CAZKTR010000415.1:0-3401 GCA_964555525.1 uncultured Pirellulaceae bacterium | reverse complement strand
AAAAAAAAGCAGTTACCATGGACGGATTCACTTTCCGTGTTGATGAAGCGCTTACCAACGGCCTAGCAGTTAGTTACTGGCCACCTAACAGGCTTTAAATCAAAAAAACGCAACCAAGCCATTGAAGGCCTGACCGCGTTCTAACAAGTTTAGCTTGAAAAAAGCCCTTAATTCTCACTAGGCGAACGTAGCTCAGTTAGAGAGTCGATACGGATAGATAGTGTTTCGTTTCCAGTTTATTACCCTGCATTGGCTAAAGCTCCGATGAATGGTGCGATATCCAGAAAGTTAACTACTCCATCCTGATTGATATCGGCTTCGGGTTGAAAAGCACCGGGCATCGACAGAACTCCAATAAATGGTGCGATGTCTAAGAAGTTCACAATATCATCCGTATTCACATCGCCGATTAGTACTAGAGGTCCCCCTTCAACAGCAAACGAAGCATAGGAAGCATTGGATCGATTGTTGAATGCCGAATCTTCGTCGCCCAAATCATTGAAGGTCACCGTAATGTCTCCTCCAGTGCCAGTTCCATTGGCAGCTTGGGCGATGGCAGAACCGATTTGATCTAACTCCCCCCCCCCGAAGACACTTACTTCTGTAAGGCCAGTGACGGTTTGGTCAGCAAAGTCTCGATTCTGATCAATAAACATCGACGTAATGTGCGCGTCTCGACTGATTCCAGTTAGCGTTCCTGTCAAATCTCCAAATACCGCTTGACCATTACCCAAAGTACCTGATGTTTCGAATCCTGTCTCTGCACCAGAAAGCGCTTGGATGAAAACCCCTGCACCGTTTGCTTCTCCGCTTCCAGTGTTGACCACAATGTTTCTAACCCCATTCGCGCTGTCTAAGAAGAATATGCCTGAATGTGAACCTCCCGACGCATCGGACGAAGTTTCAATTTCAGTTAGTTGCGCACCACCAAAAGTAACGCTGAAGTTTGGTGAAGTGACTTCCATTGCAAAACTAACCACGAGTTTGGTATCCATACCAGCATCGAAATTTGAAACCGTGTAACTAGTTGCTGGGCTGGTGAATTCTCCAACTCCAAACATCGGCGAGTCAAAATTCACGACCTCAATCTGTGCGAATGCGTTTGAAGTCATCAATAAAAATCCACACGATAAAAACAAAAGTCTCTTTAACATTTAGTCACCTCTTAAAGATATACAGAACTTCAAATCGCAGCGATATGCCTCATACCTGCAAAGCTATTTGGTCAACGTTTTAGAGATATCTAATCAAACAAGTTGCGTTCGCCTTAAGGCTCACGAACTCATTGAACTAACAACCGCATGCTGATGTTGGCACTACCAACAAATGCAAAGGTTTACGATGCCTCTATCGTCTTAACACTATAAAGGTAATCAGGAGCCAACTAAGATTTTTTGAGGCAAAAACAGCCTGCAATTGAACAATTTTCATTAAAAGTGAATTCGACTGCCCGGTCGTGACGGGCGTGGGCATGTTTGTGCGGCCAAGCAAGTCAAGTTTTTTACGGGGCACCATTTTCGACAGCAACCCCAACAACCAGCTTGTCACCAGCACCGACATTGAAGCTCGACAGCGTGGTCTGTGCCTGTACCACCGCACCGCCAGCACCAACAGCCAACGTATCGGAACTCTCCACCACAATGTTGGCGGAAGTCACCGACGTAAACAATAAGCAACCTAAGCAGGTTAAAAACGAAAGTCTCTTTAATATCTAAATACCTTTTAAAAAAATCAAAGTTGCATTGCTTTGTATCAACACAAAAACTAACAGAAAATCTAATGTCTCTTTTATCTGTATCTTGTTGGCTACCGTTTCATCACGATTACCACTGCTCTTATGCACCACCACCGCCGGCTAAGACTCCGATGAATGGTGCGATATCTAGAAAGTTAACCACTCCGTCCTGATTAACATCCGCTTCGGTTTGAAAACTACCGGGCGTCGACAGAACCCCAATAAAGGGTGCGATATCTAAGAAATTAACCAAGCCGTCCGTATTCACATCTCCGAGTAGTGGTTCAGAAAATGGCGCCGCAGTAAACGAAGCGTACACGGCGACCGATCGATTGTTAAAGGCGCCATTCGGATTAGTGGCCCCCAAATCATTAAAGGTTAGCAAGATGTCTGATCCGGTACCCATTCCAGACGCAACAATAGAGACAGCAGAGCCGATTTGATCGAAGTTTACACCAGCGAATTCACTGACTTGCATGAGCCCTTCGACGGTTTGGTCGCCGAATTGATTTTGATCCGTAAACACAGACATAACATAGGCATTTTCGCTTATCCCAGTTAGCGTTCCTGTCAGATCTCCGTTTACCGCTTCGCCATCCCCCAAAGCACCGGATGTCTCGACCCCCAACTCGGTTCCAGAAAGAGCAACGGCATAAATTCCTGGACCGTTCCCAGGAAGTTTCCCAGAGCCAGTGGTCACCACGATGTCTCCAACCCCAGTCGCACCGTCTAAAAAATAGATGCTTGAAAATTCAATTCCAGAAAAATCATTCGCAGTTTGAACTTGAGTTAACGGCACTCCATCAAAAGTAACACTGAAGTCCGCTAAGGTACCGCCTTCTACTCCAAAACCAACCACTAATTTAGTGTCGGTACCGGCATCGAACTCTGGCAAAGTGGTTACTGCCTGCTGGATGGGATTGCCTCCATCGCCAACCACCATCGAAACCTCGGTTATCACCTCAATCTGTGCGAATGCCGTCGAGGTGACTAACCCTAAACACGTCATAAAGAAAAGTTTCCGCAACATAAATACGCCCCTTGAATAAAGCCAAAAAGTGCCAATGTAAATGCTAAATTGACTTAGAGCCCAATAATTTGTCGGACTGTTAGCCGTTAAAACTCAGTCGCATGACTGTAATCAATATAATAGCGGATGCGAATGGTATTGCGCCATACAATTCTCCCAAATAAGCTGACTTTAAGGGGGAATGCCAACCTCGGAGCTATGGTTGCTGTGGGCGTTTGATACCTGTGGTGAAATTTTTCTTTTTTCTTGGCGCAAAACGCGTGCTTAACCCTAAGCAAAAGGGGCGGGCTGTTACAACTCGGCCCTCAATTGTCTTCTAGACTGTCAGAAAAAGTGACTTGGTATGGAAATTAATAGCCAGCGTGAGAGTGCTGACAACAGCGAAAGATACCTTGATTTCCTGACGCTACTTGGAAAGCACGAACGGTCATTGCGGGCTTTCGTAATGGCGATGATTTGCGACTGGAACGATGCGGATGACATTGTCCAAGAGGTTCGGATTCGGCTCTGGCAGCAATTCGAAGACTTTGACCACGACAAAGACTTTGGTTGCACCAAGGGATACACCTCAGCGTAATTTGGTCGCCAAACTGACGGGCACCAAGGACGCTGTCTGGACCAGCGCGAGGCACCAGC
>CAZKTR010000414.1:0-3406 GCA_964555525.1 uncultured Pirellulaceae bacterium | reverse complement strand
AGCCCAACGGTCACGATCAATATGAGAATCAGCAATCTCGCGATGAAGGTAGAGAGAGTTTTGTTCATGTTAATTGTTTAAATCCAAACGTTGGCTGTCGGTGAAGGAGACAGTATACAGTATTCGCCAACCAGTGAATATTGGCCGGTAACCGGCGCGCCGCTCTAATGCGCGACTATAGACATAACAAGGGACTTGCAGCTTCATGCTACATATTACGAGATGCAATATCTTCAAAGTCGTTGGTATACGAAAAAAGGCCGTGGTAGTTACCACGGCCTTCTGTTTGAAGCCACTAACTAATTTCGTGAGAAACCAGCTGCTTGTTTCATCGTCGATCTGACGATTTTAACTTCCACCACCGGCGCTCAAGAGTTGAATGAACGGACTGATGTCTAGGAAGTTAACAGTCCCATCCTCATTGATATCAGCTTCCACTTGGAATTCCCCCTGAGACAGAAGAGCAATGAAGGGTGAAATGTCAAGGAAGTTGACAATTTCATCTTGGTTCACATCGCCCAATAAAAAGGTTGCGCTGTTATCTGATACACTGAAATTGTCTACCGTGATCGCTCCAGCTGCCCCTCCAGGTGACTGCCCTTCCCATGTGAAACCTACGTTGCTCAGCAGGGTAAGGTCAGTCAGTGGATTACCACCATCGAAGAGCGGTTGAGGTCCCATTGACTGTGAAACGCCATCGACTAGGAAGTCAGCAGTAGCTCCAGCGGAATCGGTATTCAGAACTACTGTAAGTGTTCTTTGTACAGTGGGGCCGGAAAAATCGGTGTTGATATCGGGGATTACGTTTGCGGTATTACCACCACCGAAAATTTCAACTTGCATGTTGAGTGCGTTTCCTCCGACTTCACCTGGACGGATAAGCATCCAAGCCCGGCCACCGCTTTGAGCAAAGCGATCTTGTGCACGATTTGCGACAGCGGACGATCGGTTTTCTGAAAATCCAATGCCTAGCCATTCGGCGGCGTTGCTTGTCACGTCCATTTCGACGGTGTAGATCATGTCGGCAACTAAAGTAATCGGCAATGTCGCAGAGCCTTCCAAGTTGGCAGGACCAACATTCAGAACTCCGTTGTCGGTGGCAAAGCCATTTGCCGACCATAGTTCACCGGTTAAGTCCTCTGTCGTGTCAGTTAGAGGACCTCCGGTTCCATCGAAACCTTCAAAATATATTTGATTCGATGCAGTTGGGTCAGGAGTTGGGTCAGGGTCGGGATCAGTTGGGTTCATCGCTTCTTCTTGATCGATCACCAAAAATTGATTGGTCTCGACGGTACCCATTTCGGTTACTCGACCATCTGCCCAGATGACAGATACTTCCACTTCGGTCGCTTGGCCAACACCAAACATCTGGTCATAGCTGCTAGTGCTCGATGCATTGCCATAACCTCCGTGTACCTCTCGAGTAAGCACAGTTCCATCGAACGAAACAACCACTCGAGAATGGACCGCGTCACGCGAGGTCGCGAAACCTTCATCGCTCAGATTATCTGGAGCACCAACCAGCCTAACATTTAAAAAGTTGTTGCCAGTGTTTGTGTTGTTCATCAGCAATACTGAGGGGTCGTTGGGTTGAGGGAAACGGAAATCGCTATTCACGTTGACCAAAAACATGTCCACAAGCCCGTCTCGGTTAAAGTCAGCAGCCATGTTTCCCCTGTCATGTCTATTCATGTTGCCAGCCCCCGCTGAGATAGCGATGTCGACAACATTTGCGATCGTGTCGCCAACGGGAATTGTGTTGGCAAACCGCCCTTGAAACAGTGTATTGGAATTGTCTGCAGTAGTTTTAGTACGAACCAAGTTTTGCAGGTCAACAAACTCCAGCAATGCTGCATATTCATTGTTAGCGTTGGCATCATTGGTTGTATGGATTTCCATATCGCCGTCGTTGTCAAAGTCTTGAATCTGCACACCCCATGACAATCCAGTGTCAACTAGACCATGCACAAAGCTCAAATTCCCAGTTTCAACCAATTGGTTAACAAACAGATTACTTGATCCATTGACACCAGACACGCCAGACTCGGGGTTGTCACTGATAAAGATATCCATGTCACCATCGTTATCGATGTCAGCGATAGCCATTCCCATGGCAGACCTGGTTATCAGGTTGTCAGCGAATACAAGCGAGTAAGTCGCTGTGGTGTACCCAAGCCAATTTCCGCCGGCGTCCACACCATCATTGATATAGATTTGGTCGATGTTATCTGTTCCATTAACACCCATGCCAGATTTATTGGTAACGATCAAATCGGGCCAACCATCGTTGTTAATGTCAGATGAAACTACGATATTGGTGTCTGCGTAGTTGCCTGGATTGCCGTTTGCGTCTTCATGACCGCCGAGATTAAAAGCGGCGGTGGAGTCAGTGAATGTTCCATCCCCGTTATTAATGTAAAACGTATCTGGCGAACCACTGAATGGCACATTGTCGGAGCCGTCACTGTGGTTGCCCACATACAAGTCAAGGTCACCATCTCTGTCTGGGTCAAACCAAACGGCAGTCAGCGAATCATCTGAATTGTTATTCGCAGCACTTGAGTCACTGGCTCGTACCAGTGAATTGATACCGGTAACTCCCCCCGCTGCCGTTGTGACATCGATAAAAGAAAGTGCTCCTGTTTCGATCAGTTGGTTTTGGTATAGCCGATTTGCCAACCCCATATTGGTCACGTACAGGTCGAGATCGCCATCGTTATCGTAGTCACCTGCGATTGCACCAGTCACACCACGAAAACGGTTTTCGCCAAACAGAGACAGATTAAACGGATCGCCTGCCAGTGTCCCTGTAGGATTCTCTGCTCCCAAAGCGTTACCGCTAGAATTTGATTGAAGACTAAAGGTTCTTCCACCACTTCCATCTGGAACGTTTAAATAAAGACGGTTGTAGCCAGAATCACCATCACTGTTTACTAGATACAGATCTGCATAACCATCATTGTCCAAGTCAGTAAAAACACCACCAGGACTGTGAAGGTCGCCAGCATAGCAGCGGTAGTCACCTATCCCCAGCGAGTTGGTGACATCAGTAAACGATGTTTGAGCAGAAACACTCTCAACTAAAAGAACCGAAAAAACGATGGCGAGCCTAGAGGACCAATTCAAATCACTCTCCTAAAAATAAATGAACAGAAGGGCTAATACGGGATAAGTTTTAAAAGTGTGTCGTGTTAAACTATACTAGAGTTTTTTTGGAACGACGACTCCTATTTAAATCTGCGGGTTACACGCATTTTAAGCGTTCGCCTGCCTTTAACTCTTTTATCGAGGGACGTCGGACTCGTGTCCCTTGCATCTTAAGGTACTTGAACTTCCTTATCCAAGCCTCAGCGGCGGGAATATTGCCACTGTGTGGCATTCTATACTAACTTCTCAAAAGTAGAAT
>CAZKTR010000413.1:0-3419 GCA_964555525.1 uncultured Pirellulaceae bacterium | reverse complement strand
TTACTGGTTGTTCTCCATCGCGCGGCTTAACTAATCCCGCATCGATCAGCTGTTTGACCAAATTTTCCATGGCGCTGAAACTGCGCAGGAAGCCATCAGGTGGCATGATGATCCGTTGTGAAGTTTCCAGTTTTGGCTTGCTCTCGGAGTTCTTTTGGGTGCCCTGAAGGGTGACCAAGTCAATGCGGACCATGCCGCCACTAAGTGTAATTTCACCGATTCCGTCAGCATAAGATTCACGGTTTTCAGACATTTCAAAAGCTCCTTGTTTTAAGTTTGTTGTCAAGATTCACCTGCCAGTTCAACAATTGCTCGCAGGATTATTAGGCACCTAGTGGCTGCTGAGAGCATCCTCGTACGCCGACGCTAGCAGAGTCATCTGGTTTCAATTTCCTTTAGATATCAGAACAATTGATTCGATAATAGATGGCATCAGCATGCTGGCGCGATTTGCTTCCAAACAATTTGGTCGATTCCAACTCAAAACGATCGCTTTTGCATCGAAAAACCTGTCGACATGCATCGAAAATTTCACTATTTACATACAACGAAATCTTGATATTGGTCGGTCAACCGAGTGTTGCCGATGTCGATCTATGGATTACCGACGCATTTCAATTCAATCTCAGCAGCGCTCAGTTCCCAAAATGGACGCAATTCAACAATCTTGGACCAGCTTCAAAGGGACCGTTCGCGGTTTCGATACGCCGCATCAACTTGGTTTGGGGTTGGCGTTTGGCGTTGCTGTTGGACTGATTCCAAAAGATTCATTGCTCCCTTATGCGATCGGGGTTATTGCAATCCTATCGACTGCTAACTTGTTGTGTTTTGGGATCGGTGTGGTTGTGGCACACGTTGCCAGCCCTACGCTGGATCATCTAACTCATGAGATTGGTTCGTGGTTTTTGACGTTCAGGCCATTGGAGCCAATTTGGGCAACTCTAAGTGAGTTTCCTTTGGTGGCTTGGACGCGGTTCAATAATTCCGTTGTCATGGGGACCTTGATATTAGGGATCCTGCTTGCTGTACCGATTTACACAATGACTCGAATGGTCAGTCGCTCTGTTAGTCGCCGGTTTGTTTCTCGTAGGGAACGACACGCCACAGACTCGCCGTCGACGGTCACCACTCAAGTTTAAGGAAGCTCCCAGACATGTCACGTTGGTCTTATTTGCCATCCCGCCTAGTTATTCTCGGGCTGATCTTGCTCGCCCTGTGGGCCAGCGCAGATCCGATTTCGCAAATGATAGTCGTGCGCAGTATCGAGAATCGCACGGGAGGCAAAGTAGAAGTTGCGCAGCTTCGTTGTTCCATTGGCAATCAAAAGCTATACCTCAAAGAACTTGTTTTATCTGATCCAGAGCACGCCGATCGTAATCTTTTGCAAGCGGACATGGCATACTTGGATTTCGATGCCAGTGCTCTTTGGCGCCGTCAACTGGTAATCACTGACGGCCAAACCAGCCGGCTAATGTTCGGAACGCCACGTTCGAGTGGCCAGCCAGAGCCGCTTTCGCTGGCTGATGAAGCAAATGCAACCAGTCATTGGGTCACGAGCTCGGCAGAGGAACTTGGCCAAGCATGGCTCGACAATTTGGTTTTGCCGAATAACAACCTCAACAAAATCACGGAACTGCAAACCGCTCAGGCAAACAAGCGGATCGTTGCGTTTTGGGATCAACAGTTGCAGCAAATGGCAAAGACGGTTGTTGATATCAAACAGCTAACTGCCGAATTGAATCAGCTTGCCGCCGAGGATCAATCCGCTAACAACCCGTTGCGGCGAAAATGGCAAGGTGGTTCCAACAGTCGTTTGCGAGAGATGGAAACGCAGAACAAAAACGTTGCCGTACAAATGGAAAGTTTGCGTGAGCAATTGCGTAAGGACGTCGCAGCGATCGAGCAAGCTCATGTGGCCGATGTACAGAAAATTTCCGGTTCAATCACCGCTTTGGAATTAGATGGTGACCAGTTGTCGGATTTATTGTTGGAGGATTTGCACGCTGATTTTGTGAATCAATCGGTTGAAATGTTTCAGTGGTTTCGTAAAGTGCGACCTGAAATCAGCAGCGATTTTGCTCCAAAATCCCAACGTGGAGTTGATATTCCAATTAAAGGGAGTCTTGTTAGGCCAGATTGCTGGGTCAAGAAAATTGAAATCAACGGTGAAGGCCGATTACTAGGACAGCACTTTGATTTTTCTGGTAACGCCTACAACTTGGCAACCGAACCAGAGTTGCTTGACGTACCGGCCACTTTTGAAATTCATGCTCAAGGCAAACAGCACGCCGCAATTATTTGCAAGCTCGATAGGACTCGAGCTGAACCAGTCGACTCTGTGAAAATCACTTGTCCGGAACTGAGTCTTGGTGAACGAACGCTCGGCCACAAAAATAGTATGCAGCTGACTCTAGGTGGTTCAAACAAAGTCTTTGCGGAAGTTGATCTTGAATCTGTCGGGGAGCAAGTTTCTGGAACAATCAAGCTGCGCTACTCAAATATTGCTTTGCACGTAGACAGTTTGAACGACTTTGCTGGCGGGAGAGTATCTGCGTTGCAGATGAATGAAGGCGTGATTGCGATTGATAACTTTGAGTCGGTGATCAAAATTAGTGGCGATCAAAATAAAGTCGTTTTTGAATCTCAAAGCAATCTAGGGCAGCGGTTTGCAACGGCGATCAACAGCACGCTAAAACAACGCACGGGCAATGCCGTGCAACAACAACTTGATGAATTGCTTGTACTCAAAAAACAAATCGTCGACCAGCTTCAAAGTCAAGTTGAAAATCAGTTGGGACGTCTACAGGCTGCGATTTCAAGTAACCAAACCCGGATCGCAAATCTAGAAGCGGTCACGAAATCCACTGTTGGCGATCAATTGCGTGGGCTTCGCCGACTAGAGTAATCTCTTCATGGCGTTGGAAGACTAATTTGGTTCATCTCGGAATTTAGTGGCTGAGATAAAAACTCCGTACAAGCTCGACGCGCGAGCGAGTGCAACGTTCAATTTGCTGTAAATGCACTTGCTTGCGCCGCGAGCTTGTATTTTAGTTGTTTTCATTGAGCAGCTGCATTCGACGACTCAAGTTTCTCCTAGGAACTTGCCAATAGAAGCCGCTAAAAAATGAGAAGAACAACTAATCTAGAATCGAGCCCTACGTCGCACGGACTTCAATTCTGTCGACCAGCTTTAGCAGGCCCCATGTATTCAGACAGGCGTTGACCGCAATTTGGCGGAGGTAATACGAATCAACCTCTCCCGATATGGTCGCTTCTCCATCGGAAACAACGACCTTCAAGCTGCGTAGAGAGGTGACTTGTTGTTTGCTCAATGCTTTTATTAGCCGAAGTTGTAGCGCTGTAGCCACGGCTTCTTTGCGAGCAATCACAAACTCTCGATGGCTGATTCTTGGGTATTC
>CAZKTR010000412.1:2253-3450 GCA_964555525.1 uncultured Pirellulaceae bacterium | reverse complement strand
ACTACCAAATCCAAAACTCAGAAACCGAGGTGGCGGTTTCGGATTTTGAATCAAAAATCAGTGAAAGCTTAGCTCAATTTCAGATCAATGAATTCGAAACGGAAGACGTGCAGATCGTCGAAAGTGGCAAGTATGAATATGCAGTAGTGACTTCCGTAGATTCAGAGTCACCGACGGATGCACCTGCGACCGTCCTTTTGCGGCAAAGGAAATGGGATGCCCATGCACCACTGAACGACCAAGTCGCCTCGGGAGTCGTTAGCGGACTTGTCTCATCAAGGCAGAAATTTAATTCTGAAAGTTTGGCTGAAATGGGATTACCCATCTCCGCTTCCGCCGGGCGGGTGTATTTCGTTGATGTAAACCGCGACTATCTCCCTGGGATCGCAAAGTTAACCACAGTTTTTGTCTTTATCGGTTTGGGAGTTCTTTTTGTGGTGTATACAAAACTGGAAGACCGATACTTGGCGATGCAAAACCGACGATCCTACGTTAACGGACAAGTGGCTTTGCAGTTGTCCATCGCAAGGCAAGAAACTTACCATCGCTAGAATTACTTTCGTGCGGAAAAACTGCCAACGCCGCCCTCTGACTGGCTGGCCCAACTGAACGACCCACTACATGAAATTGAGAAATGTGCCAAGTACAGTGCCGAAGGCCAGCAGCGCCGAGAACAGAGTCCCGAGCACCAAAACAACCAGCCCGAAAACTCGATTTTTCGACTTAAAAATCCACTGGCAGTATCCATCCAATACCGGCCCCAACAAAAAGAAAAAGTTACAGGCGACTGCACCTAAGACAACCACGACAGGCAACTCTATCGAGGGCATGCCGAAAAACAGCAGGAACAACACCGCTAGCAAGACCGTCTCGACAACCAAAATCCCATTATAGATCAACCGGTACTTCTCCCACTTCTTAGCGATCACGATAAAGTCCAAGACTTCGCCGCTGGCTGGCGGTGAGGAATCTTTGACGGTCGACTTGATGGGAGCTTGAAACGGATTCTGGTTTGATTGCGACATGGGTTGGCTCTGACTGGCGATGAGTGTAGCCGGAGTCGCCAGACTTCGGGATGTGTCCTAAAGACATGACAAACGAAGGCCTGAACCCTGGAGTCCAGCTACAACGGCACATTAAAAAACTGTTCGTCAATCCAAACGAATCCTTCCTAAAAATCTAAAAGAAAACTCGCAG
>CAZKTR010000412.1:0-2153 GCA_964555525.1 uncultured Pirellulaceae bacterium | reverse complement strand
AACTGTTCGTCAATCCAAACGAATCCTTCCTAAAAATCTAAAAGAAAACTCGCAGACCACCGTAAGCAACCTGCGAGTTTTTTCGTTTTTCACTTACTCGCAAGCGTTCTTACTTCGAGGCTTTGATCGCAGCCATATACTTGCTCAGTTCTTCCTTGACTCTTGGGAACAAGAAAAACAGACCGATCATGTTTGGCACCAGCATCGCGAAGATCATCGCGTCACTAAAATCTAAAACATTTTTTAGACTTGCCGCTGAGCCAATCACCACGAACACGCAAAAGATCGCTTTGTAAACGTACTCAAGTGCTTTGCTGCGTCCAAACAAATACGACCAAGCTTGGTAACCGTAATACGACCAAGAAATCATCGTACTAAAAGCGAACAACGTTACGGCCACCATCATGACCCACGGAAACCAAGGAATCGTGGCAGCGAACGCACCTGAAGTCGCGACGACCGCCTTTGTATTATCGCCAACCTCTACACCATAGCTCATCACCGAGCCATCGAAGTTACTGATCACAATCACCAAAGCAGTCATCGTGCAAACCACGACTGTATCAATAAAGGGTTCTAGCAAAGCGACCAAGCCTTCGCTGGCGGGGTGCTTGGTTTTAACGGCCGAGTGAGCGATTGATGCCGAACCGATTCCAGCTTCGTTCGAAAACGCTGCTCGCTTGAAACCTTGCACAATCACACCGACGATACCACCTGCGATGGCTGTCGGATTAAACGCACCATCAATGATCGCAGAGACTGCTTGTGGGATTAAGTCTGCCTTGATAACCAAAATGGAAATCGCAGCGACCACGTAGATACCGACCATCAGAGGTACAATTTTGTCGGTCACCTTGGCAATACTCTTGATGCCGCCAATGATCACGATGCCAACGAGTATCGCCATCACCAAACCAAACAGCCAGCCGTAGCCCGCTCCGATTCCTGTTTGAACCGAAAACAATTTAAACGCTTGGTTGGCTTGGACCATATTCCCGCCACCAAACGAGCCACCGATGCACATGATGGCAAACAGAATCGCCAGAATCTTTCCAAGAATACCTAAGCCTTTTTCCTCTAGACCTTTACTCAGGTAATACATCGGGCCACCAAAGACAGTGCCCTTTGAATCGATCTCGCGGAAGGTAACCCCTAGCGTGCACTCGGCAAACTTAGTCGACATGCCCAACAAGCCGCAGATAATCATCCAAAAGGTTGCCCCCGGTCCGCCAATCGAAAGCGCGATCGCAACACCAGCGATGTTCCCCAAACCAACCGTACCTGAAAGCGCGGCCGTCAAAGCTTGAAAGTGAGACACCTCGCCTTCATGGCCTTCGACGCGAACGGTGTCTGGATTATCACCGTCAACAGTAGAAACCTGATCGGAGACCGTTACGCTTCCACCGTCTTCAAGGGAATCGTACTTGCCGCGAACGATGTTGAGTGCCGTTCCAAAGTACCTGACATTCGGAAAGCCAAAAGCCAGCGTGAAAAAGATCGCACCAAAAACCAGTGGGAACAAAACCCAAGGAACGGCCACGCCTTCCATGACGGGAATCCCGTAGAAAATAGCTTTGACAAACCAGCCAGTTGAATCGCCAAACCACCCATCAATTTTTGCATCCAGATCTAGCTCCACCTTTTCAGTCGCGTCGGCTGTCGTGTTCGCATCGACCATCGGCTTGTCGGCCACTTCACCATCGGTCACTGCAGTCGCCAAGGCTTCTCCACCTACAGGATCTGGCTCCTGAGCCAGCGTTGTTCCGGTGGCTTGCCAAAGTGTCGCGGTCAGTACCATCAACGCGATTAGCAGTTTAGGCATCATTCTAGATCGGCCAGCTCTTGGTTGGGCTGAGCTATCACGTCGTGCCGGTAAAGCTGCGGCAAAAAAATTGGCTGTGAGCATATCGGTTTGCTTTCCTAGGAAAATCTAATATTGAGAGTTCTCGACGAACTAGTCGGATTGTCTGTTACCGCTCAAAAAGGACAACGGTTTTTTAAAGCGAATTAAGTGCTGAGTCAATCATTTCCCTGCCAACCGTGATTTGGCATAGGTAAATTTAGACCGTCAGCAGGTTTGGCGCGGTTTAGCTGCTAAAATCTAGTTTGGTCAAAATCAAACTCAATTAGAGCATCCAAACCCGGTTGGAGGT
>CAZKTR010000411.1:0-3451 GCA_964555525.1 uncultured Pirellulaceae bacterium | reverse complement strand
GGGTAATCACTAAGCCACAGGTCGTCGGATAACAATGTGATGCACGCGAAGCCGGGCTTGCGTGCGGAATTTTCTGCTTGCAAGATTGTCGTCCCGGCTCGGTGATCACTGCCGTTATCTGGCTTAAAAGATACTTCGATTCTCACTTGCTCTAAAATCACAATTTCGCTACCCTCCCACGTCATATCATCGACAGGAGAAAACAATGCGAAACCCTTTGGCAGCTCTTGCTCTTGTTTTCCTGGCGATTGCCTGCACCGGCTGCACGTACTGGCGGCAACTTTCAAAACCGCCGACATGGGGCATGTCACTACCAGAATTGTGGCAATACGAGCATGTTCAATATGAAAAACACAAGCTAGCTAATCCAACATTAAAGGTGACTGACGCGAACTCAGGCAAACCAATGGCAAATGCTCGAATTACCGCTATTCCTCGACCGGGGCTGTCATTTATAGGTCGTCCAAGAACAAAACAGTTCAAGACGAACTCAGATGGAATTGTCAGCCTAAAAAAACTTCCCACCGGCGCTGAATCTTGGATTACCATTAACGGGTTCGACACGACACCTCTAACTGGGCTTATTGACGATGGGCAAATTACCATTGGTGATGTCGTGATCGAGTTGCTTGATCTGCCGGCACTTGAACCCAGATGATCGCCAGATAACAATGCGATGAACCCAAGTCGCATTTTGCGTCGATTTAATCTTTAGTTGATTTGCTGCGACTGGGTTATCGCGGCCGTTATCCTGCTCAATTTAGACAAATGAAACATGATGAACTTACTGGCATTGGCACAAAGGCTTTGTTTGATATGAGCCTTTGTGAATGCTTGCAATCACCGTCTGCTTCATCCAGTCTCTCACTTCTCTGCGTAAACATCGACAACATGAAGCGATTCAACATGCACAATGGGCATGAAAAAGGTGATGAACTAATAAAATCAATTTCGAAGTTGGTCGAAAAAACAATTCCAAGTACTGCGAAACTGTTTAGAACGGGCGGTGACCAATTTATGGTAATTTTGGAACCGTGCGATCAAACAGAGGCCGTCAACGTTTCAAACGAAATTGTCAGCTCAGTTGCGCGCGAACCACTTGTTCATCAGGAAGAGCACTGCGGAGATCAACATTGCATGGGACCTGCTGACATATCGGTTTCGATTGGCGTCGCCTCAACAACATCTGCAACAGGAATTGATGCAAAGGATCTGTCAAAAATTGCAACAGAAAAGATGCTTGAAGCCAAGCTCGCAGGACGGGATTGCACGAAATGGTAACTTGCGCTGTGGCAAACTCAGGATAACAATGTGATGCACGCGAAGTCCGGCTTGCGCGTGCTTTTGGAATGGAAGATCTGCCGTCCGGACTCGGTGATCACTGCCGTTATTCCGCTTGGACAAAGTATGCCTTGGGACGATCTATCCAATCATCTAACGCACTTCACAAAACCGAATGGTGACGGCTCGGCGTACAACCACATGATTTCGATCTGCTATGAGCAGGTTTTGACTGCAGCGAGCCCTTTTGGAATCGCACGCCGGAAGGCGCCTGATGTCCAGACTCAAAACTCGGTCTGCTTCAGCGAGGTCCCCCTTCATCATCTCGATCGAATTTCGGAACGCAGGAGCCGTTACGGCATTGGGTTCACAAAAGAGTTTGCAAAATCCAAGGGTGCACTACCAGTTTGGTACGTTGAAAAGGACTCTCAACAAAACCGAATCCTCAATCGTTTAATTGATTCGGCACTCGATTCTGATGCTCCAACTGAAAATGAAATTTGGCAGCTTTCACCATTTATTGATGTTCCCGGCGAATACTACGGGAAACCATATAGATTTGAATGGGAGCGGGAATGGCGAGTGATTGGCAACTTTTCCTTTACGCCAGACGAGACAGCGTTTCTCATAATTCCGGAGGAACTGCACGAAACAGCCGCTGGATTTTTTCGAGACGCTGAGCGTGACAATACTGGACCAGCATATTTGTGCCCGTATATTGATAGCAACTGGGACAAGAATCGGGTTAAACAGGCGTTAGAAGACAATTGGCCGCACAACGAATCCTGATCGCGGAATAACAATGCGATGCACGCGAAGTCCGGCTTGCGCGTGGTTTTGAAATGAAAGATCTATCGTCCGGACTCGGTGATCGCTGCCGTTATCCGACTCTTAAATGGCCAAACACAGCTTCAATCTAAAGTTTCTACTGTTGGTGATCGCAGCGATTGCGTTGTTGGTTGCCGCCCACAATCAGATGACAAGGAGTTTTACGAACGGCTGGCACTATGAACAGCAATTTATTGACGAATACGGAACCCCAAAATGGGAGGACTGCACATATCCCAATCTCGAGATCGAAACATCTTGTATCGCACCCAGATTTCTCGTCACGCTTTGCCCATGGTCCAATCCCGAAATATTTACGCGGGTCGTGTGCTTAGATACTACGACGGTAGGCACATGGCCAGAAGGCTACGAGAGATGTTCAGTCTTTGGATCGGTGGAGACTATACGGCTCAATGATTACCCATGTGATACGGAGCGACTAGCCGAGTCCTTTGCGGCTTTTCCTAATCTCAAAACCATTGAAATCCATTCTGGCGGGTCAGACTTCGGCGATAAACTTGATAGACTATTAGTTGAACGTCTGCCCAATGTTGACGTTCGTCGGATAACAATGCGTTGATCCCAAGCCGCTGGGGGCCGGTCTTCTGAGGTCTCCGCGGATAGCTTCGCTATTGTATCCGCTCCGACAATTTCAACATCACCCGCGGCTGAGATAACGCGGACGTTATCCCTGCTCAAAACCATCGGAAATCGGTAACTTCAACAATCCCCAGTTCCACACTCACAACAAAGAATGCTCGCAGTGGCTCTCTGTCGATGTACCAAAGGCCTTCAGAAAGTTCATTGCCAAACTTAGCATGATCGGATTCGAGTGCTTTACGAATCGTCTCGCTCGCACTTAGCACTGACACCGCGTCAACTTTGCCGATTATTGACAGTAGCTCGTCTGCCGCATCAATCGAGAAAACAACCTTAAATTTCACTAGACAGTCTCTTCCTTGACCTTTTGCATCAACTCGTCCCACGTAAGAGTGACACCTCCATTACTGGCCCTCGACTTGGCCCTTTGGATCTCGCTCTCGGAAGGCGGCCGCTTGAGAGAACCTATCGTGTGTCCGTCCGAATCAATCAATTCAATAGGACCCTTGGCCGATCTAATCAGCCTTGCAATTTCTGGAGCAATTTCAATTTTTGTCATAACTATCCTCTATTGGAAACCTTTCCGCTATTATAGCACGACTTTTGTGCCGGGAAACTCCTGTCAAATCCACCATGCAACCACATTTAGATTCCCGGAATTCCCGAGTCCCTAGTTCAACAACCGCAGGGATAACAAATAAGCATTTGACATCGCGAAGTGACGTAGGAACGTAGCCGATGT
>CAZKTR010000410.1:0-3457 GCA_964555525.1 uncultured Pirellulaceae bacterium | reverse complement strand
TGGCTCATTTTCTGGTGGCTCATTTACTATCGCCGAAAACGCAGCGGCGTAACGCTGCCCGAGTTCCAATTGACCGTTGGCATCAAAATGGGTGGTGTCGTCGTCGGGGTTTGTCGAGCCAGGTGTTGTCACGCCTTCGGAACCAATGAATGAAAGGCCTGGCTGGCTGCTAACAACATTGGGGAGATTGTCATTAAATGGCCCGCTGTTAGAGCGATCTCGCGAAAGTTCCCCCAGAACAAACGGAATGTCCGCTCCGAATTCATCCCGTACTCCCACGACAAAATCAGAAAATCGGCCGGCATACAAGCCGACGTTAGTATCACTACTATCGCTTTCTCCCTGATGCCAAACAACACCTCTTACGATGGCGGTACTGCCGTCTGCTTCAAGTTCGGCCAAACCAGCAGCAACACGCTCCATAAGTGCTCGGTAGAGGAAACCTTCTGGTTCATCATCAACGGTGTTGACGTTAGGGTTGACCAACCAGTCGTTTCGAAAGTTTGTCCCCCCACGCGAGACCTTAATGATTGCGATTTGGTTGCTGGAGCCGGTTGCTTCAGCAATCGAGGCTCCGAAGGAAAGCTCTGGACCGAATGTTGGGCTCAATTGCCGGGTTGAAGTAAGATCGACACTAAAGCCGCCAGGCACCAAGGCTGTGAAACCGTTGGAACCGACGTCAAGATCGGCCGGGTTGGATGTCGGTTCAGCCCGCTCCCGTTCGGACCCTGGGTTGACATAGCGGATCATTGTGTCGTTTTGGAGACTCGCCAATTGCTCCTCCGACAGATCACTTACATCACCTCGTCCGTCCATATTGGACTGTCCGGCCATGATATAGACGTCGATAGTTTGCGCTGTAGCGATGGAGGGCAAAAAAGTCAGCGCCAACAAAACATAGAAAATAGATCTGAACATGGAGTAGAAGCCTTTGAACAACGGCGGAGAAATGAATAAAAAAGATAGTGGAAGTCGAGGTTTCGAAATTTGAGCAGCCCGCAAGTATACCCTGTGACATCCTGATAGGCAAAAAAATGATGGATTGGGTTATTGAAATACCCCAAATGTACATGTGTTTAGACTCGAAAGTTTGGCTCGTAGAGATCATTGGGCTAAAGATTGGACGCAAAGAACAGGGATTCCTTTCCAGCATTTCTTTACAATCAGCAAGATCCAATCAGGTCAGGTCAGCCACTTTAATTCAAGAGAGCGATTTTCACTGCTCAGTTGGCTAGCAAGTAACGGGAAGCATATCGTGTAATTGCTAACGAGATGATTGCAGTCAAAAGGTCAAACCTTGGTTGGAGATAGCCGATTTATAAAAGGATCACTTGATCCAATCAATTTCAACGGTCGTCTTAGGTTGCGCCACAAAATTTACCTGCAAGGTGTTAATCTGATCGCCGCTAATGGGCTGCTTGATCAAATCGTGAGTGCGAAACACGGCGCCTGGCTTTACGTTAATCTCACCACTTTGAGCGCCGTTTACTGTCAAGCTTAACTTCACTTGGCCACTTGAGCGAAATCGAACTTGCACTTGTTTGTTTGTGTCAGCCTTAACGTTCAAACCCGTACGCTTAATCCCCCCGCTTCCCTCGATCAAATCAAAATCGAGAAAGCCTTGCCGGCCAGAAATGTTAGTCAGATTCCCAACTGACTCCCAGCCTTCGGTTTGCCAACCACCACAGTCAAATGTAAACATCAGCTTGCCATCTTGGGGGTTTCGTCCATTCAGCTGTTCCCAAGTATCAGAGAGCCCGTCACCATCAGAGTCCTGGCGAATCGATTCGAATTCCGCGTTAACTCCCTGTCCCCAGCTTTTATTGCTGGCCATTTTTAATTCAATTGCCGGTTCTTCTCCAGCGCCAACGTCTCCCTTGGCGAGCCAGTCGTTGAGCAATTTTCGATGCCGCTTCACTTCGGCCGCGTACTTTGGATCGTCAATTAAGTTGTTCAGTTGAGCAGGGTCAACTTTGACGTCGTAGAGCTCTTCGTACGGCCGTTCGCCAAAATAAATCTCAGCCAACTTGGGGGCCAGCGTCCCGTCGGCATAGCCTTCTCGAAGCACTTTCAAGAAAGCTTTTTTATCGCGGTATTGCGGTTGCAGTAAGACGCGGTCGAGCATGTAGTTGCGAGTGAAGCGAAACTGATCGGTACGAATACTGCGGATTCGATCAATCGAGTGGTCACAGCGGTCTCGTGCGGTTGCAACAAACTCACGTGGCACAAAATCCCCGCCAAATAAATACTGTCCCTCCATCCACTCGGGCTGCTCCACGCCGGCCCACTGAAGTGTTGTCGCCGACAGATCCAGCATGGAAACCAAATCATTTCGAACAACTGACTTGGGAACCCACTTGGCCGGTCCTGTAATCACAAACGGCACATGTGAACCGCCTTCGGTCGGTTGCTGCTTGTGGCGGACTAGGTTGTTAGCTCCGTGATCTGAAAAGTAAACAATGATGGTCGACTCAGCCAATCCATCAGCCTTCAGCCGTTTGAGGATTCCAGCGATATTGCGATCGTCCTTGCGAGCCGAATCAAAGTGTTCGGCCACGATCTCGCGGTACAAATCAGTTTGAGGATAATCGGCTGGGATGGTGACCTTGGATCGATTAATTTTGTCTGAGAAATTTTCAGTATTTAGCTTTCCACCCTTGAGCTGAATTTGGCCAAAAAATGACTGTCCGCCTTTCCTTGCTCGCCACGGCGTAGTGCGTTGCCGCTTGGGAACCTGTTCGAATACGTTAGCGTGTTCGAAGTTGTAGTCGGTTTTCCCAACGTTAAAACAAAAGTAGCCTTTCTCCGTCATCAGATCGGCAATCGTTTTCATTCCTTCGGGTAATGGCAGCTTGCCTTTTCCTCGGCGCGAACGGTGCTCGTGAGCACCAAAGCGAATCTGATACGCTCCTGTGATGATCGCAGATCGGCAAGCAGAACAGACTGGGGCTGGCACGAAGGCCCGTGAGAACCGAACTCCATCAGCGGCCATCGCGTCGATCGTCGGAGTGTGACCTTTCTGAAGGTCGTAACCATAACAACCTAGCCATGGCGAAAGATCTTCTTGAAACAGCCAAAGAATATTGGGTTGCTTCGTTTGCTGCTGATCTTGAGCAACGGTAGAAGAAGTTTGCAAAACAAGCACACAAAAAAACATCGTCAGGCGAAAGGTTTTCATGGTCTCATTTGTTATTGAAAATTGCCGGTAACAAAAAAAAGCAGCCAGAGCAAAACAACTTTCGCCATGGCTGCCTTTGATTCTAACGCCGTTCTGCTTGTACCACCACCTAATATGGCAGTCTCTAACAGGGCCTTAGTTACTTTACTTAAGTTATTCGGTTGGGCTAACTTCATCGTCATCCGAGGTGCCAAGCGCGATCGCTGTTGCAACGCCACCGACCGCCAATAAGCGGAATCCTCGGCTACCTAGCACACCACCGCCGCTGGCAGCACCACC
>CAZKTR010000409.1:0-3464 GCA_964555525.1 uncultured Pirellulaceae bacterium | reverse complement strand
GGCGATGAAACCGTGGCTAGCGCCAAAACGGCTCATAGATTTGCTTTAACGAACTCGGCAACGGAAGCGGATAACGCCACCCGTGCCGGGCTCAACAGGGTCAGTGATCTCCCAGCGGAGGGCCAAGGACTGAGCTTCATTAACATCCTGCTTGAACTCGGACTTCAAAGTGCACTCTGAACTGCCGTCGACGTAAACGAGGCGACGGGTCAAGTTGTCCATCAGCGTTACGTTGCCAATCGGTTTATTGCTGATATTGTCAAAGCGAATCGTGAACTCGACTTGGTCACCTGCGCGAGCCGCGAGTACATTTGCCGTTTTGACTACTTGTAGGGTCGGATCGTTTTCAGATTCGATATGCATGGCCTCTTGGGCAGTCGTCAGGTCACGGACGATAATTGGCTGAACACCTTTTGCAAACACTTGCAAGCCAAGGTCAGTTTCCCAAGCGACTGCCGCCTGCAAACCAGCTTGCAGTTGAGCACCGATGGCTTTGTCGAGATTGTTGATTCTCAAAATTGACTCGCCGACAATAAGCGATTGGTAGTTCCGAGTACCGCCTGGAACTAATGTCTCGCGCACAGTCACGCCACGGGTTTGATCCATAAGCCCGCTGGCGCGAGTTCCACCTTGAGACCTCACTGGCATTTCGAATTGTTTGCTGGTAGCAGCGAAACTCGTGTCCGTTGCCTGGACTGTCTGTTCTCTTTCAAAGAAGGCGACGGTGGGCTGATTGAATTGAGCATTCACCACTCCATCGATTTTTCGCACGGACCCAAAACGCGGGGCATAAATTGCGACTCGATTACTAGGCACTACGATACGCTTGCCATCAAGCGTATCGAAATGCCCAAAGGTATCCTCTGGATCCAAACCATAGACATTGAAGTCAGGGTCAACTTGAATTTTCAAACCTCGATCGTCTCCATCGAAAACGTATTCTTCTGGAGTACTTTGCCGATGAAAGCGAAAATTGGCGGCTTGGAAGACCTTGCGGTCAAGCGGCTTATCGCCGTCATTACGTTTGATGGCTGCTTCAGGTGAAAGCGGCAGCGGTTCGATGGTGCCTTCAAGGACAGCTCCTTGACGGCTAGCTAGTTTGCGAGCAGCGACTTTGGCAAAGTGATCACTAGGAACCAAAGCAGACGCCGGGTGAACAAACGCGTCCTCGATAGGGCCAACTTTCTCAGTGTCACGATCACTATTGAGCTCTTTGGCTTCAAGCACTTCCGCTCGATTAAGCAAGCGATGGATCCCATTGTTTTGTCCTACAGCGTTTGCCTGCAAGCCGATCATGACGGCAAAAAAAACTGCCAAGTAAACAATTTGTTTAAATCGGGCCATCGAGTTGCTCCAAGTCGACTTCATGGTTTCTATCCGAAAAACGTAGATCGGCAATCGCCTTTGAGCGATCACTTAAACAAGGTTCTAGTTAGAGTTCGTTAGGGAGGCGTATCGTCGGGTAAGCCCGTGGCGGCTCCTTCAAGCCTTGGACGACAGGCTCACAGTCTAGGCCCGCCATCGATGGGGCTGGTGGTTGCGCTTTCTTGGCAACCGGTGCAGATGCTCGTATCGGTGTTATGCTTTCCATGTATGGGCGACTGGACGACTTTTGTTTTGCGTTCGCTTTGACCGCGACCCACCTTGGCTTTTTGGCTTTAGGAGTTTCTGATTCAATCGGTGTCGTAGCCGCAACAAACTTAACGCTTGTTTGGGAGCTACCGGACGTCTCGCCGATGGTTGCGATACTGCGGGTATCCTGTTCAGAATCGCTAGGATTAAAGTCCGCTTGGTTGATTTTATTTGTCGGCTTTTCTTTGCTTGCGATTGCCTCCGCTTTGGTTTGAGCTTTAGCCTTAGCTGCTGCTTCTGCTCGTCGCATCTCATCAACAATTTTCAGTTCGCGTTCACTCAAACCCAAGCGGTTAACAGGTCTTGGATTTGGCAGGACAGTTGGGGCGGCGATCCCAAAGGTAAACCACTCGGCGACTTCCCCTTCCATTGGCACTCGTGACCCCATTCTTAGGATCGCCATCGGTCGGCCCATTTGCTCCGCCGTTCGCAGTGGATCCTGCCCGCTGCCAACGTCGATACTGGGCTGATCGGTAACCGTATGTAAGTGGGGTAGGGGGCCACGTGAGTCTTCGAGGTAGATCACTCGAGTGACCATTCGCCCCGCCAACGCCACCTCGATATCTTCACGAGTGACGACAACTTGGACGGGGAAATCATTTTCCAAGCCCGGCGGTGGATTGAGCCTGCCGATGACTTCGATCGATGGGTAAAGCGTTTGGCCGGCTGCATCGGGTAGTGGAAAATTGGAAAGTTTGAATCGGTAGACGTAACCAATCGCCATGTTGACCGTCATTTGTTCAGCTTGAGCTTGCCCAAAAGAACTTTGAGCGTCGCCGACTTCAACCGTCGTATTGGCTGGGGCAACTAACTGGACCGCTTGGACATGCCCACGTAACGCTGGATTACCCATCTGATAGGTTCGAGCGGCAACTCCCGGTGGCATGTCGCCGCGAATAAACTCGTGCTCGGCAGGCTGTTGAGCGAGGGTCTGCATCGTGATCGAGGCAGTGAGTAAGCATCCGAACAGGAAGGTCATTGATTTTTTGTTCATCGAACCGACCAAGCAAATCTGTATTGTTTTCAAATTAATCAAGTCGCAAGAGAACCGAAAAGAGCCGCGGCGGCAATTCGCCAACCGCGGCTCTAGTTTCGTTTCGCTCGCAGGAGTACTAGTGGCCGAAAGTTTGACCACGTTCACTTTAGCGGCGGAATCTGTTTAGCACGCCACCACCAGGAGGCACGTTGATCACGCCTTCAACCATGTCAGCTGGTGGCTGTTGGTTGACGTGCCGCGGACGGATATGATGTTCATCGATGAACACTTTGTCCGCTGGACGTGGGTAGCTCAAGCCAGGCCTTTGCTTCACGTGGATGTCGACTTGTGGAGTCGGACCAGGGATCTGCCTTGCTGTATGGTTGTGAATTTGCTGACGTTGTAGTCCAGCAGGGCTTCCCAGTGGAATATGAGCAGGACCGGGTATACCGATGCTAGTTCCCGTATAAGGAATGCCGTAGTGAGGACCGGTAACTCCCGAAATGTAGTTCGAAGTATCCTGACCATTGCCACCACCGCCGGCGATGCCTACGCCCAGCCCAGCCGCGATCGATGGATCGGTTCCGGGAATTTCAAGGTCTTTGTTGCCCAAGCGAACGATTGCCAAGATTGAACCGCGACGATCAGCTTCGGTAATCGGATCGACGCCTGGATCCAAGCGCGTGCTGACAAGCGTATCAACACCAGCCAAAGCAAGCTCTTGAAATTCAGGATCAGGAACGTAGATGACTTTTGTGACAAAGTTAGCTGCTGCTACTTGGTCAAAGTCTTCTTGTGTAAATTGAATTGGAATCGCACTATGAGCCAAGTAAGCAGAGGTGCGACGGTTGGCCCG
>CAZKTR010000408.1:0-3468 GCA_964555525.1 uncultured Pirellulaceae bacterium | reverse complement strand
TCGTCCAAATCCAAAAAGTCGCGAACGACTAGCCGTTTTGGTTTGGCCAAGAGCGAGCGAAATCGAATTTGGTTTCTCAAGGTTCAGCATCGATTTACCAACGGAATAACACAGTAGGCAGAATGACTGTCCCCGAAACGGATGGTACTTCATAAGTTTCGGGGAGTTTGGCGTTTACTACTTGGCGTAGTAATCAAACGCTGCTGGGACAGCAGGTGGCACGTTGTCGATTCGGACTTCGATTGGCCGCGAGGCTGCCCGAGTGTGTGAGCCTTCAATTGCTTGCGCCGGCGCGAATGGTGGTGCCTGTTCAAGCGGTGGAGGAGTCTCAGATATTGTGATCGCGCTACCTACAATAGATTGATCAGAGAATGTTTCTTGAACAGGGTGCCCCTTGTCCAAGTTGATGGCCTTGCACCGGTTTTCTCTGCCATTGCTGACGTTGACGTTCTCTGATTGAAGTAAAGTTCCGTTGCTTCGCTTCAAGTTGATCATAGCCAAGTTGTAGGTTAGCACAGAGTCAACATAGTCGCGTTCAGATGCGGTGACACGTTCTTGGGCTCGTAGGAGTGATTCCAAGTTTAGCGCTGACGTGCCGCTGCCGTCGATAAGTCGTAACCAGCGTTGTTCGATCGTGTTGGCTTCGGCTTCGGCGGCCGCCAATGCTCGGTGCTTGGCGCGAATTTCCAAGTAAGCAGTCTTTAGCTCGCGAACGGCAATGTCGACTTCGGTCTGCACAGCTTGCAACGCCTGAGCGTATTCGTCTTGCAATCGAGCGACTTCGTGCTGGCGGCGACAGACGCGGGCCTTGGCCAGACGATTGCCGACGGGGAGTTCGTATTGAAGTCCAATCGAGTAGCTTGGTCGGCCTGCGGAGAACTGATCCGTGAATGCTCTGCCAAAATCACTATTGCCACGCAAACCATTCAGGTACGTTTCAGTGACAAGGTTAAGTGCCGGTAGTAATTCGTGTTGCGTAACACCAAGTTGCTGCGAGCCCGCTTTGACTTGTTTGATGGCGGCGTGGATCTCGGGGCGGTTCTTCAATGCCTTTTGGATTTCTACTTGCAAGTCGGTGTCAAAGAAATTTAATGCAGGGACTTCAGCTGGAATCAATTCGGCTTGGTCAGAGTTGCCCAGTTCAGGAGCATTGATCAAGCCTCGCAAACGAGTTTCGGCGTTTGTAACGGCCGTTCTAGCTCGAATCAAATCAGATCGTCGGTTTTCCAATGCACTTGAGGCAGCGACCAATTGAGTGCCTTGTGTGTCAACGATCTGACGGGCTTTGAGCGTGTTGTAGATCTCTTGAGTTTTCAGAAATAGGCGCATTTGGTGAGCCAAGACGGCACGCTCAAGATACAACGCCCAGTAGCCGCGAGTGATGTCCAAAAGTTCGTCTTGAAGTGTCGCCAAAAACTCTTGTTCAGCAACTTCGGCGTCTAGTTGAGCCAAAAATACAAGACTGTTGTTGTAAACTTTGCCACGCCCTCGTAATAGTGGGTGAGAGTACGAGACAGTGAATTGCCCAGTGGCTTGCTGGTCAGGGATCAAGAAAACAGAGTTGTTGTCTTGCCAGCCAAAACGTTGGGAGATATCCAAGATACCACCGTAGCGTGTTAAGCGACGTACGCCAGCAGTTCCTTGAAAAATTTGGTCGTTAAACTGAGTTGCGGCGCCTCCAGCGGTCAGCGAGTTGCCAATCGGTTCGCTGGTATCATTCCAAGCAGTGTTCAAGTACTGGACCCAATCAAATCGTGAATCGGCTTCCGTAACGAATGTTTCACGAATCAGTGGATCGCGTTTGGCGATCTTGATTTGGTTGGAGTGCTGTAACGCAAGGTACAGCAAAGTGTGAATGTCCGCAGGCACTGCCTGGGTGTCTCGCAGCGAATCGGTAACGTGCTGATCCCACCACGAAGCTGGAATCGGTGTGAGGTTCGCGTTGGCCGTTAGGTCCATCTGACGGAAAACTTCTTTGGCGTTAAAGTTTTTAGATGCCGACTGTTGGGCGGTGCCAACTGCTGATGTTCCGATGGTCGCACACAGAAAGCACAGACCCATTCCGATGGTTCGACTCGGATTTTTAAGCGCGCACCACCTAGAAGTGAGAAGACGTAGGATCATTTGATTAGTCCGAGGATATGAGCAGATGATAAGATAAGAGGAGTGAATAGCGGTCAGTGTAAATTTCTGGAGTGGAGCGTTCAGATAATCCATCTGATGTGTCCGTCCCGAATAACGCTAACATTTTCTATTATCGTCGTGAGACGAAGCAGGCTCGAACGTTAAATTGAACTTTCTAATCAGGACTCAAAATTGGCCTGCTAGTCGAAGCAATCAGAAAAACTTATCGCTGTTTGCATGCACTAATTTGCAAAGAGTAGTTGCATCGAGGGGACTGCTTCTTGAGACTATTAATTTGATATACCTAGATGGAGTAGTGATCAAGCAACACTAGTCGAACACTCCTTTTGGGGGACGATTGAGCTCGTGAAAAACGTAAGAGCAATCAATCGTCGCTAGGGAACTTACGGAACACGAAAACCGCAATCAGCATCCCGATAGAGATACACATTGAACCAACAATCAATGGTGCTCCAGGCAGAGAAAAAACGGCGTGGTCGGATGTAAAATAACTGAACAGTCCCGTCGTGAAGAAAACAGGAGCGAAGATGTTGGTCAGGCTCATAAGCGAAGTCAACGCTCCTTGAACTTTGCCTTGCTCGGACGAATCGACTTGAGCTGCGACCAAGCTTTGAACTGCTGGTCCTGTGATCCCGCCCAACGCACCAAACACGATCACCACTAGAATCATCCAGCCCGCCGGAGCGAGGCCGTAACCAAGGAACGCCACTGCGGAAACGGACGTACCTAAGATAATTGCTTTGCGTTCGCCAATTTTGGCAATGATTGGCCGCACTAACCCGCCTTGTACAATCGCTGCGGTGATGCCAACCAACCCCAGCACCAAGCCGTTGGTCATTTCGCTCCAGTCGTATCGATAGCTGGTGTATAGCACCCATACGTTCTCCAGTCCTCGTTGAGCAAACGAAAGGCACAGGAATACGACCGCCAAACCAGCCACTAGCGGGTAGACTTGTAGGCGTCCGATGGAGCCAAACGGGTTGGCTTTGTTGATCGTAAAGCTACTTCGTTTTTCTTTTGGGAGGGATTCGGGCAAAACCAAATAGCCGTACAACCAGTTGGCCAGCGCAAGTCCAGCCGAAACGAAGAACGGAAGTTTAATGTGCACTCCGCCCAGCACTCCACCCAACGCCGGGCCAAAGATGAACCCGAATCCAAACATCATCCCGACCAGCCCAAAATTTTTGGCTCGATTTTCAGGTGTTGAGATATCGGCGATATAAGCGTTGGCGGCAGAGAAACTTCCTCCCATCATCCCAGCAAAGATTCGCCCCACAAACAGCCAAGTGATACTCGGTGCAAACCCCATCACCAAAAAATCGA
>CAZKTR010000407.1:0-3469 GCA_964555525.1 uncultured Pirellulaceae bacterium | reverse complement strand
CCTCTGGTCTGTTTATGCGCCGGCCGAGCGAGAACTTCGTTGAATCCGAGGAATTTCAAGTCTTAGCGTTTCTAGAAGGCCCACTTGCAGCCAATGCCGAGCATCGGCAGTTAAATTTCAAGCCTTTGAGCGTCGAACCGCAGCAAGAGTAGCCATCACAAGAAGTAGCGACGCTCCCGACGGTTCGGGTACGCTGGTTGTCTCAGCAAATTCGATATTCCAAATGAAATTCTGCGTTAATCCATTGGCATCGTCCGCGCTTAAGAACGTACTGTCCGGCACTATCAAGATAGAGCTGTCGGTAAAGGAAAGAACTGGCTGTACTGCTTCGGAGAAAGAACTGCTGTTTTCGGCAACGGTGACACCGATGATCTCGCGGTCGATGCCCGTCAATTCCAATCGGTCCAAAATGCCAGTAAAGTTGCCGGCTGGAGAATTCCTAGAGACCGTCAATGTAAATGAATCTGCCCCAACGTCCAAAGCATAGTTTATGGGGGCTGATTGTCCGGTAAATTCGATACCAGGACCAACTGTTGCAGTGCCATTGATTATCGAGTTACCGTATGGGTTGGGTTGTCTAACCAATGCATTGACCGTATCTCCAATAAGGTCGGCATGCGAAACCTGTGTAGAAAGAAGCAGCCAAACCAAAGTAGTAGTGAACAAATATTTCATCGGGACCTTCCAGTCAATCAGTGTTAAAAACCCTGCAATCGTTGCAGGCGTTATAATAGTTAGAAGAACCTGTTCGGTCAAGGATGTGTCTCCTTGAGCTTTTTCCTGAGTTTTTTTCTTTAAATCTAAACAAAGCGAATGGTAACGGTTTCAAGCCCATCAACATCGCCTGTCAGTTCATCCCCGACTTCTACCGAACCAACACCCGCTGGCGTTCCCGTGTAAATCAGATCTCCCGCTTGCAAGTCCATGTCCTCAGACAGGTATTTTACGATCTCCTCAACCGACCAAATTAGTTTTGCCAATGCTGATTGCTGAACGACGTCGCCGTTTTTTCGCAATACGATATCAGCGTTAGCTAGATCGACTTGATCTACGGGGGTCAAGGCAGAGCAGGGGGCCGAATGTTGGAAGTTCTTTGCGCGCGCCCAGGGTCCGCCTTTGGCTTTCGCGGTGGTTTGGATGTCGCGACGAGTCATATCGAGGCCGACGCCGTAGCCAAAAATACCATCGGGCCCGATGGCGACGACAAGTTCGACTTCGTAGTGCAAGTTTTCCGTATTTGGGGGATACGGAATACTGTCGCCGCTCTGCACAATCGTCTCAGCCGCCTTCGTAAAAAACACGGGTTCGGAGCGTTCCACATCGCCGCCCATTTCCACCACATGGTCTGCGTAATTTTTCCCAACACAGTAAATCTGTCTGACGGGAAAACGAAGATCACTACCGCCAATAGGCAGGCTTACGCGGTCGGAAGGTGGGAAGGCAAATTTCATGATATCTGATTATCTAGATATCAACCGATCATACAACAGCCACGCCGTAGGTGATAACAAACGCTCTTGTGAGCCGTTCGCGCTAGCGTCGGGCATTAACATGGCGCATATACTTCAAACGTCTATTGGAGCCTAGTTGAGACATTTTATTGGTCGCAAATTTTCTGACCCAAGCCGACCATTTCTAGGAGCTTTAAGGCGTTTGTCGTCGGTGCGACACCGTTTCGAATCTTGTAATCAAACGTCATCTGACTCTCCCCGTCAACGGTTTCGAATTGCTCGGAAAAATAAACGAGTACACAAGCATCCTTAAGTTCGTCTGTCGAGGCGAGCTCGAGATCGTGAGTCGAAATGGCACCGATCGCTCCTTGTTCGATCAAACTTTCGACAACCCGACTGACTGCAATCTGTCGTTCGGACGAATTGGTCCCTTGAAGAATTTCGTCCAATAAAAACAACAGAGTTTGGTTTTGTTTCACCTCTCTGGATAAATCCACAATCTGCTTTAAGCGTTTTAGTTCCGCTACAAAAAACGAAGTGCCGCTGGCCAGTGAGTCTACAATTCGCATGCTGGTTTCTACTCGAAGCGGCGGCATCGTCAGTTTGTTGGCACATACAACACTACCCATCTGCGCAAGAATCGAATTGATTCCAATACTGCGTAGCAAAGTACTTTTTCCCGACATGTTGGAACCCGAGATCAGCAAGACTGATCCAGTTGGCCCAACACTCACATCGTTAGAAACCCTTGTACTGTCCATCAGAGGATGAGCAATATTTTCGGCAGTGAACCTCACCGACGACTTGTCTGGTGGGGTTGCAACATCAGGGAACTGCCAATCAGGATGGTCGAACGCCAGTTTTGACAGGGCCAAAATCGCCTCCCAGCGCCCCACAGCTTCAAACCACCGTCGCGCTTTCCTACCATGGTGGGCTTTCCACTTTTCCAGCTGATGTAGCACATGTACATCCCACATGAACAAAAATTCAAGCCCAAGATAAGCAAGCAACCCAAATCCCCGGTGAAGATTGGCGAGATTCGTCCAAGCGCGCAACGAATCCACGCTTTTTAAAACGCTTTCATCCTCTCCGATAAGATCATTTTGAATGTCGTTTATAAAAGACGATTTCGATTCGAAGCAACTGACTTGCTGGAACAGACTTCGATAGTGAGAAATTTCGTTTTGATGGGATGAGACTTTGTTAAAAATTTGATGAATCGTGCCAGCATAAAACACCATCAGTAAAAAATTAACTGACATGCTTACAAGCAACATTGGTCCGCCAATAAAAATCGGAACGACACCCAAGACCAACAAAACGATTGCCAACAGACTTGTTACTGCGGTCAGGCGGCAGAGCCAGAGCAACCAAGGTCGGTCGCCGATCCAGTTTTTATCTTCAGACCATGATATGAATCGACACGGTCTTGTCTGGCTACTGGCGACTTGGGAACACCGTATTTCAAAATCAATCCGCAACTCGTGCATCGGCCTTAATTCGTCGACCGCGACCTGCCTCGCCTTAATCACTTCTGGAGTCGCTGGATATACAATCCAATCCCCAAGCTCTTGAATGCCATAAGGAGTTTTAGCTGTACACAGCAGCGCAAACAACGATTCTGGGCCGAACAAATCGAGGTCGACATCAACGCTCTCGAATTCATCCTCAACATCGTACGGTGTCGCGATGATTTGGGACCAGTCCCGTTTGCAGCGAGCAATTGATTGTTGGTGCATTGCCATCAACAACCGAGACACATGTAATTTTCGACCCAGCAGGTTGTGAAAACCGATTACTGCAATAAACGCAAAAAATAGAACCACCGCGAGAGTCAACCAAACATAACCATCCCCTGAGAACTTGATTGCCGGTATGATCATCGCTAAAAAAGCCACGAACAAAACCCCGCGAAGAAAGCTGGTTTTACCCCAGCGACTGACGTTTTTCTGATAAACCGCGCGTTCGGCATTCCAAGCGTTTTGGTAGAGCGAAAGCGTTGCGTTAGATGTTTGTTC
>CAZKTR010000406.1:0-3469 GCA_964555525.1 uncultured Pirellulaceae bacterium | reverse complement strand
AACGTCAAATTATTTTGCAGTGCTTGCAAGAAAACAATTGGAACCGCAATGCAACAGCCGACCAGTTAGGCGTTAACCGAACGACGTTGTACAAGAAGATGAAGAAGCTTGGCTTGGACGAACCAAACATGCTTGTCTCTCAGTAACGGTTCGGGTGTCGTGGACGCCTTTTTTGGGAAAATGCGGCTTTAGCCAAAAAGGTGGCGACAGTTGCCTCTGGCCTGTCCAAGCGCGGGGCGGAGAGGCAATGCTTTGCATTTCATGCTCTTTCGTCGGGGAAAAGCTTCGTGACGGCGCCAGCTTTCGTTGTCGTCTATTTAAAAAGCGTGTTGGTGATTCTCGCTACGACGAACGCACACACCGCTGCTCCTGCAAGACACAAGATTGCCCAGTAGGTCTTTCCAAAAATCAAAAAGCCGATTGCTGGCAGCACCAAGTAAACAATTCCCGAAGCGAAGAGTGCTCCCACGATACTGGTTACTAAGTTCTGATCTTGCACAACTGCTGGCATCTTAGCTGCTACTGGTTTCCAGCCCGGTCCGCCCGGACGTATTTTCGCAAAGAAGTTGCACAGCGTTTCGTCGGATTCAGGCCGAGTCACAAACGTTGCCAGCAACCAAGTCGCGATGGTTAATCCAGCGATCACCGCAATCTGTTCCTCGGATCGTAAGGTATGACCGCCCAGCAAGTTGGTTTTGATCCACGGGTGATTCAGCGCCAAGAAGTACCCCAACGACGCAACCATCGCCACGATCTCGCTCCAAGCGTTGATGCGCCACCAGAACCAACGCAACATAAACACCAGCCCTGTGCCGGATCCCAACGCAGCCAGAAGCTTCCACGCCTCATCCACCGAGACAGAGTTGTAGTTCATGACGATTCCAAAGATAAAGCCGACCAGCAGAATCAGGATCGAAATGACTCGAGAAGCTTGCGTGAGTTTTTTGTCATCAGCATCTTTCAAAAACAAAGGCTGAGCAAAATCACGTACCAAGTAGGATGCGCCCCAATTCATCTGGGTGCTCATCGTTGACATGAACGCGGCGAAAAAAGCGACCAGCATTAATCCAGCTAGGCCAGGCGTGCAGAGTTTTCGCATAACCATTGGAAAACCGATTCCGGGATCGAAGTCGCTGTCGGCGATGTAGTTGGCTCTAAGTTCAGGGTAGATCGCCAGTGCGACAAACGAGATCATGATCCATGGCCATGGGCGGACACAGTAGTGAGCGATTTGGTACCACAGCGTTGCCAAGACTGCATTTTTTTCATCTTTGCAGGCCGCCATGCGTTGCACAACGTACCCTCCCCCACCGGGTTCGGCTCCCGGATACCACGTAGCCCACCACTGCATCGTTAGCATGATTAAAAACACATGCAACAAAATCCACGGTCCCGGCGTCGCTTTGCCGATTGATGATCGCAGTAAATCGACTTCCTTGTTGAGCTTTTCAAAGGGTGAAGTTTCGCCATCGCCTTCAATGCCGCCGTCAGCTTCAAAGGCTTCAGGCGGTAACGCCGCGACTTGTTCTTGCACTGAGGCCATGCGTTTTTGAATGGCTTGCTCGGCGACGGTGCCAAGATTCGGCATTTCTAAAAGCTCATGACCAGCTTGCAACGCCGATTGTGCGGCAGCCAGTTCATTTGCCTGGTCGTATTGGTCGTCGCTTACCAAGGCCCCGGTTGTGACGCTGGGCAAGAAATCGAATGCTTGCTGGTTGCCGTAGTTAGCTTGGATTGTTTTCTGTAATTGTTTAACTCCACCGACGTGATTCACCGCAACAATGGCCAGCCAAATACAACCGCCCATTGCCAAACAAAACTGCAACATGTCTGCGATCGCCACGCCCCACATCCCTGACAGTGTGCAGTAAACTCCCACCACCAGCATCATCATGCCCACGGTCAACCAAGCGTAAGTTTCGCGATTCCAAAACGCTTCCGTTGTACTGGCCGCCGGTAAGGCAAAGAAAACTGTTTGTTCTAGGATCGTCAACATCGCCCCGATGACCCAGCCGATAATGATCGGGTTTACGATCATCGCAACGTAAAACGAACGCAAGTAACGCAATCCATTGGCCGCTTTGCCGTTGTAGCGGAGCTTGATCAATTCCACGTCCGTCATCACTTCGGCCCGTCGCCACATTCTGGCGTACACGAAGACCGTGAACATTCCGCCGATCGCGAATGCCCACCAAAACCAGTTTCCCGCCAAACCGTTTTTGACAATCAAGCCCGTAACGGCCAGCGGCGTGTCCGCGGCAAATGTAGTGGCAACCATCGACGTGCCGGCGACCCACCACGGCAACGAACGTCCCGAGACAAAAAACTCAGCGATATTCGATCCGGCGCGGCGAGTGAACCATGCCCCGATGCCCAGCGTCAATGCAAAGTAACCAACGATGATGGCCCAGTCGATCAGTTCCAGTTGCATGACGGCAGTCTTGAATGGTTAAGTGAATTTAGTGAGGTTCGCCAGTTCAGTCATTCCAGTTTAAAATAACTTTGCCGCATTGGCCGCCGAGCATCACGTCGAAGGCGTCTTGGTACTTTTCGCAATCGAAATGGTGCGTGATCAAGCCACTTAGGTCCATTCCGCTATCGATCATCGCCAACATTTTGTACCAAGTGTCATACATTTGTCGGCCGTAGATGCCGCGCAATGTCAGTGCTTTTAAAGCGATCTTACCAAGATCCACCGGGAACGGCTCGGGCGGCAAACCCAACATCGCAATGTTACCACCCATGATCATTGTATCGACCATTTGGCTGAATGCTGGTTCGGCTCCGCTCATTTCAAAACCAACGTCGAAACCTTCTTTGATCCCGATCGATTTCATTTTGTCCGTTAAAGACTCATTGAGAACGTTAACCGTGTGAACTGCCGGGTTGATTTGTTTGGCAAACTTCAGACGCCACTCGTTGATATCCGTGATCACAATCCGTCTAGCCCCGGCGCGACTGGCGACCACAGCAGACATGATCCCGATCGGGCCAGCGCCGGTGATCAAAACATCTTCGCCGACCAAATCAAAGGTCAGCGCCGTGTGCACCGCATTGCCCAGCGGATCCAAAATCGCCGCGATGTCCATCGACAAATCATCCGGTAGCGGGATCACGTTAAATTCCGGCAACCGAATGTACTCGGCAAACGCACCTGGCAGATTAACTCCAATCCCTTTTGTGTCTGGGTCCAAGTGCCAACGACCACTACGAGCATTGCGGCTGACGTTGCCGACAACATGGCCTTCGCCCGAAACGCGTTGGCCGACCTTAACACGGCGGACGGTCGAACCGATTTCGACAACTTCACCGCCGTATTCGTGACCGGTCACCATCGGCACCGGCACGTTGGCCTGGGCCCATTTGTCCCATTTGTAAATGTGCATGTCGGTCCCGCAGATCGACGTGCGATTCACACGAATCAAAACCTCATTGGGTTCGATTTTTGGGATCGGAACGTCCTCCATCC
>CAZKTR010000405.1:0-3470 GCA_964555525.1 uncultured Pirellulaceae bacterium | reverse complement strand
CCAAACAAAAGCTGACGGTGCAGTTTGGCGAAGTCACTCTTAAAACAACCACCGGCGCCGACGGCAACTGGTCCGTCATGATGCCCACAGGCCAAGCTGGCGGACCTTTCGAATTAACCGTGACCGCCGCTGAAGGCCAGCCTCAAGTCAAGTTCAGTAACGTGATGGTTGGCGAAGTTTGGTTATGTGCGGGGGAATCGAACATGCGTTGGCCAGTCGGCAAAGTTCTAAACGCCGGACGTGAGATCGAAAAGTCAGTCGACTTCCCGAACGTTCGCTTGCTCTGCACCAAAGAAAAAACATCTCGACTACCCTTGTCGCAATTCGAAGAAGTCTCCGGCTGGAACGTTTGTTCGCCCGAGACCGTCGAAAATTTCTCCGCCGTCGGTTACTTTTTTGCCCGCGAACTCAGCAAAACTCTCCCTGACATCCCCGTCGGATTGATCATGGTAACTCACGACGCCACCGCTTGCGAAGCTTGGACTTCTCGCAAAGGTCTTGAGGCAAACCCGCGGTTCAAACCGATGCTTGAGTACTGGGATGGTCGCGACGACGAAAGCCAAAACCGGCCTAACGTTTTATTCAATGCCATGATCGCTCCACTGGAGGAAGTCCAATTCCGCGGTGTGTTATGGTACCAAGGTGAAACCAACAACGGACGTGGCGAACAGTACGCGGATCTTTTCCCAGCGATGATCGCTGACTGGCGGCAGTATTTCAAATCGCCCGACATGCCGTTTTACTTTGTGCAACTAGCGCCCTATCGCTACGAGCAAAAGACGCCCGAGTCACTACCAGAAATATGGGATGCTCAACTGAAAACGTTCAAACGTGTCAAGCATGTTGGCATGGTAGTCACCACGGACCTTGCAATTGTGACCGAACCGAATCCGAAAAACAAACAAGAAGTTGGCCGGCGATTGGCCACCATCGCCGCTTGTAAGGTTTACCGTGATCGGTTGCCCGAAGACAAACGACCGCAAGTTTGCAGTGGTCCGGTCTTTGAATCGATGCAGATTAATGCCAAAAAAATCCGGCTAACTTTCCAACACGCAGACGGTCTCAAAGCCCGTAGCCCTGACGAACCGCTGACTGGTTTTGAAGTCGCCGGCGAAGATCAAAAGTTTGTTCCAGCCGAAGCAGTTGTCGTCGATGGCGTGGTCGAACTGAACTGCCCCGCCGAAATCACACCCGTCGCAGTACGCTTTGGCTGGACCGATACCTTTGTCTCGCCATTGATTAACTCAGCCGGCTTGCCAGCGTCTTCGTTTCGAACGGACGATTTTCCGCTGCTATCTGAAGGAAAAGATTTCTAATTAGGTCTGCACAGATCGAAAAACCTGCTAAAATTCCACCGCGCTGTAGTCGCAATAAATGTAGCCGGAGTCGCCAGACTTCGGGAGCCTGACGATTCCAACTACGAAAGTTGGCTCTCAGCCAGCCGATTGATTGTTAGTAAAAATCTCCATTAGTCCAAGTTTCTCATGACCAACGAAGAACAAAAAACAAACCCGTCCCCAGCTCCAGAAACTACGGCCGCTCAGCCGCCTGAAACACCGGCCGCCAAACCAGCGACACCGGCCGCTGCCACACCTGCAACGCCACTAACAGCAGCATCCCCTGCACCGGCAGTCGCTGCCCCCACGCCGGCAGTTCCAGAGCGACCCGGCAAGCCAGCGGTGGCGATCGGCTCTCAACGTGACCATGCTGACAAATCACTTTCGCCGTCGGCCCCCAAAGCCGTTCAGGCAGCCGTCGCCAATCCGATCAAACTATCCAACCAACCGGCTGAAGAAGTCAAAGTCGAAGAAGTTCACATCAAGTCCAGCGCGGGATTGTCAGAAGACATCGACGCCGAAATCGAAGCCGCACTCGGTGACATTTCGATGGACGACGTGGTATCGGTCGCCCAGACCGCCGACAAAGAAATCGAGCCCGGCACACGAGTTAAAGCTCCGATCTCCAAAATTCACGAAGACAACGTGTTCGTCAAACTAGAGGGACAACTCGAAGGCGTCGCCACCCTTCACCACTTTAAAGAAGCCCCCAAAGAAGGCGACCTGGTTGAACTGATTGTGCGTTCTCGCAACAGCGAAGACGGACTCTACGAACTCGCCGTGCCAGGAGCTGCCATCGGCGCCTCTGACTGGGAAGACCTCAACGAAGGCGATGTTGTCGAAGCCACCATCACCGGAACAAACACTGGCGGTCTCGAAGCTTCCATCGGTGCGCTTCGCGGTTTCATCCCCGCCAGTCAAGTTAGCCGTTTCCGCGTCGAAGACTTCTCGCCCTACATTGGCAAAAAGCTCACCTGTGTGGCGGTCGAAGTCAAACCAGATAAACGCCGACTCGTGCTGAGCCATCGAGCGATCCTCGACCGTGAAAACGAAGAAAAACGAGTCGAACTACTGAAAGAACTCGAAGCCGGACAAATCCGCGAAGGCGTCGTCACCAAGCTAATGGACTTCGGAGCCTTCTGCGATCTTGGTGGCATCGAAGGCTTGATCCACATCAGCAAACTTAGCTGGTCACGCATCAAGCACCCCTCCGAAGCCGTCAAAGAAGGTGAAGGCGTTCGCGTTAAAGTCGAAAGCATCGACACCGAAACCAATCGTATCTCGCTGTCCTTGCGTGATACCACCGACCACCCATGGAAAAGCGTCAGCGATGACTACTCCGTTGACGACATCGTCACCGGCAAGGTCACACGGATTGCCGACTTTGGAGCGTTTGTCCAACTGATGCCCGGCGTCGAAGGGCTCGTTCACATCTCGGAGCTCTCCTACAAACGCGTTGCCAAAGTTAGCAACGTGATCTCAGAGGGCCAAGACTTGGAAGTCAAAATCCTGTCCGTCGACAAAGAGGCTCAAAAAATCTCATTGTCACACAAAGCTTGCCTAACTCCACCACCGAAAAAAGTGGACGGTAAACCAGCTGCTGCCGAAGAAGCCGATGTCCCGGCCCGTGATCTGGCAGTGCCAACACGAACCGAGCCACTTAAAGGTGGCAACGATCGCAAGTCCGGTGGTGAATCAATCGGTCTGAAGTGGTAAGCATGCTCTGGGAGAAAATTGCTCGGCCGCTGCTGTTCAAGCTGCCGGCCGAGAAAGCTCATTACCTTTCAATGGGCGCTTTTGATTGCTTGTTGGCTCCGAAGTTAATCTCGAATCAGTTTCGCAGTCGCTATCAGGTCAACGATCCGTCCTTAGCGACGACCGTTTTTGGTTTGGACTTCAAGAACCCCATCGGACTGGCCGCTGGATTTGACAAAGACGCTCGTTGGTTTCCCGAACTGGCGACGCTTGGATTCGGTCACGTAGAAGTCGGCACGATCACCGGCCAAGCCCAACCCGGCAACCCGCAACCGCGTTTGTTCCGCTTGCCAAAAGACAAAGCCATCATCAACCGGATGGGCTTCAACAACGACGGCGCCGATGGCGCCGCCGCTCGACTGGCAAAAACAAAACGCT
>CAZKTR010000404.1:0-3472 GCA_964555525.1 uncultured Pirellulaceae bacterium | reverse complement strand
CTTATAAGAGTGAAGATGCAGGGTTCGTCGATCAAGATCACATTTCGCAAGAACTCAAGAACGCTTTTTTAAGTCCACGGGTTCGGCAAATCCCCGTCGAGCTGGCACCAGCGCAACCACAGGTGAACTGGGCCTCTCATCCAAAATCCAGCCAACTGCTGACGGCGTCTTTGATCGGAGGATGGGATGAAAGTAATGACGCTGACAAGGCGTTGATCGAAGACTTGGCCGGGATGAATTACCGCGTCTTCAGTGATGCGATGAGAGATGTTTATCATGGCAACTAAGTCACCACTTGAGTTTCACAACAATCTCTGGCGGGTTGAGAACCGCCTCGATTTCTTCCGGAGTATTGGCCTTCGTTTTCACGACGATGACGTGGAAAAGCTACGTCAAGTCAGCGTAAAAGTGTTGAAAGAAATTGACAGGCAACTCGATACTGCCAAACCAGTATTCGCGGGTGAGAGCTTTGACTACTCGGATCATCTGAGGGAAGGGCTGGCGGAGTCACTCGCGATTCTTGCCACGAATCAGGACCTGTTTTCAAGTTGTTCGCTCAACAAACCAGCCGATACTGCAAAGATGGCAGTTCGAAAGATCCTTACTGCATCACAAGATTGGCAGCTTTGGGCATCACTGGACCGATTACTTCCTCTATTGGCAGAAGCAGCGCCGCAGGAATTTCTTGCAGCAGTTCAGACAGCTCTTGATGCGCCGGACTCGCCTTTTGAGCAAATTTTCAATCGAGAGTCTTCTGGAGTTTTGGGTCAGAATTTCATGTCGGGACTTTTGTGGGCATTGGAAGTCGTGGCTTGGGACGAAGACTCATTGGTCGGATGCACTGTGATTCTGGGAGAGCTGGCCAGAATAGATCCGGGTGGAAACTGGTCCAATCGGCCGATCAACACTTTGATCGAGACATTTCTTCCTTGGTATCCACAGACTCTGGCTGACTTTGAAAAACGCAAGTCAGCAATCAATGCTTTGGCCAACGAGAACGGTGACGTGGCGTTCGACCTCGTACTTGGCCTCCTACCAACTCGTGGTCAAATGACTACGGGGAATCAAAAACCGAAGTACCGAGCGGGTATTCCTGAGGAACCAGACGTAAGCCAACCGCTTTATCAAGAGCAGCTTCGGTACTTCGCTGACAGGGCTTTTGAGCTAAGTAGTGGAAACATCGGCCGTTTAATCCGGCTTTCAACTCACCTCTACGAATTCGATGACGCATATCTTCAGAAGTTTACGACGATGCTGAAAGCCGATTGGATAAGGAAGGCCTCAGATGCAGAAGTCGAACAGTTGTGGAATGACTTGAGTGACGTTGTCGGCCAACAAAAAAAGTTGATGGGTTCCAATGATGTGTTTGTAAAGCTCGCGGAGTCAATTCAGAAACTGAGTCCCGAAGATCCGGCAAGGAAATATAAGCGGCTTTTCGTTTCCGCCGATTTTGATCTATTCGATGGCGAGGGTGATTGGGATGAGCAGAGAGGACGCTTGGACGAGGCAAGGAAAAATGCCGTCAATGAGATTCTGGACAGCGGTGGCTACGCAGCAGTTAGTTCGTTTGCATCGACAGTAGAGGTGCCGTGGAATGTAGGAAGATTTCTTGCGCGTTTGAACGACGGCGAATTCGATCTAGAGGTAATTCAACTACTTGTTGAAACTGAGGATGTGCTCCAGCGAGATTTTTGTAACGGCTATTTGATGAACCGTTTTCTTGTGTCAGGAGAATGGAAATGGTTTGATGAAATTGATGTTTCGGAGCTCACGGCTGCTGAAACTGCAAAGCTGCTTTGCTCGATGCCACGGACTGACCAGCTCTTTGAGCGAGTTGACTCTCTGCTCGGTGAGGATAAGGAGCTTTTCTGGACCCGGGTCAGTCCTAACCCCTATCAGGATCAATGGGATTTGGCAGTATCTGCAAAAGAATTACTTGCGGTTGAACGGTCTGCCCCAACGATCATGACTGTCCGGAGGCTTTGGGAGAGAGATGGGCAAGAGCAAAAACAGCTCGCTGTTGACGCCCTAATGCTGCTTCTCCAACAGCCCAATTCGCTTCAGCAAGTGGGGAGACGCGAAATAGTTGGTCTTTTGAAACTGCTTCAGGAAAAACCGGAAAGCATCGAAGACAAGTTGCTAACGATCGAATACGCCTTCATCGCATTGCTGGATGGCCAGCGCAGTGGTGCTAGGCCAATTACGTTGGAACGTGAACTGGCTTCAGATCCGGAGTTTTTCCATCAAGTCATAAGCTCTATTTTCAAACCTCGAAATCACCCCAAGCCGAATGAAGCATCTCCAGAGGAGGTCCAAAGAGCAACAAATCTCTATCGACTTCTGCGGAAATGGAGCGTCGTTCCCGGGACTGACCACGAAGGAAAATTCCATCCAGAGCAGTTTGATGCTTGGCTAAAGAAAGTAAAAAAACTTGCCAAGGCATCTGATCACCTAGAGGCAAGTCTTTCCACGATTGGTCAAGTTTTGATTAATAGCCCTGCTGATCCGTCAGGATTGTGGATTCATGACGTGATTGCGTCTGCGCTCAACAAGAAAGGTCACGATAAATTGCGTAGCGGCTACCGAACCGGCAAGTTCAATGAACGAGGGGCACATTGGGTTGATCCAGAGGCCAAGCCGGAACTTGAGTTAGTTGCTAGTTTCGCCCGCGACGCTGACGCAGTAGAAGCAGCTGGCTACCACCGATTCGCTGGCGTATTAAGGGACTTGGCCGATACCTACCAGAGAGAAGCGGATCGAATTCTCAATGATCCTGAAATGCAAGAACATCGCGATTCCTCAAGTCAAAACAACTAGCTCGTCTTGTTTCTAGCTGTCGACGGATCCGTGCTTCTATTAGTCAGGTGGACTCGCCAGACCTTGCAACGAGCGGTTCATGCTATTTTGAACTCGATCCGGTGGATTGATTGCAGATTGGAATCAGTGATGAAATTCAAAAACATCCCGAAAAAACCCTTGACAACGGAAGCCTCTACCTCCGATTCTAAAGGCACACCTAACAAGCGAATTCATCATTGAGTTCGAAAAGCTCCATGTGAGCCATCATTTCAGCGAGCCCAGGAGGTCTTCGAGTGTGGTGACGATCTTCATCCCACCAACAGTCTTTACGGAAGTGTAGGCAGTTTTCGATTCGCCAATGATTTCTGATGTGACGAAGAAACGCCAATCCATTTGACTAAGCGTTCGGAAACCAGCTACCTCGGTCCGACACACCGAGGAAAATGAGTCTCGTTCTTTTGAAGCAAATCCGACGTCTGATAAGGTCGATTTTGTTCGATCACTCCAAACCGCCCACCATAGGGCAGCTTTTCTGCATTCACAAACAACGGCACAACGTTTTTAGTGCGTTGTGCAAGCGCACGAAACGCTCCTTTGCTTCAAATCAAATCGTGCGGGTGTGAGCCATTCAGTTTGTGCCGAACAAGCAACTCGCGATCACTTCCAAAACGTC
>CAZKTR010000403.1:0-3479 GCA_964555525.1 uncultured Pirellulaceae bacterium | reverse complement strand
CTGACACCTTTTCTTGTTTTCGCTATCTGTGACACTTTAAACAATTCAAAGCCAGCGCGTTTCAAACTAGAATCGTTATTTGTTGAAAGCTCCAATTTGCATCTCCGTTTTATCTAATATCGAAATTTGGATTTCACATGACCAATCGAAAGCCGTGGATCGTTCTTTTCCTTTGTCTGGTGACTTTACTGCCAACCATCAGCTACTGTTTTGCTCAGGATTCAGACGAACCAGAAGACCCAGCCCCCGGCCTAAATTCCAGCCTCGTTTCGTCGCTGAAGTTTCGTGGCATTGGCCCAGCCCTTATGTCGGGTCGCATCCTTGACATTGCGATCGATCCAGTCAAACGAAGTACTTGGTATATCGCAACAGTGGGCGGCGTTTGGAAAACCAGCAATGCAGGCGTTACTTGGAAGCCAATTTTTGAAGGCGAAGGTTCGTATTCAATTGGCTGTATTGCCATTGATCCAAATGACCGATTCACTGTCTGGGTAGGTACCGGCGAAAACAACTCACAGCGAAGCGTTGGCTATGGCGATGGACTTTATAAATCGACTGATGGCGGCAGTAGCTTCAAAAAGGTAGGGCTCGAAAACAGTGAGCACATCGGCAATATTGTCGTGCATCCAGAAGATGGCAACACCGTTTACGTTGCCGCCCAAGGCCCACTTTGGAAAGACGGGGGTGATCGGGGGCTGTATAAGACAACCGATGGCGGAAAAACGTGGGATCGAATCCTCCACATCAGCGAACAGACGGGCATCAATGAAGTCCACATGGACCCTTCTAACCCCGATACGTTGTATGCGTCCGCCTATCAACGCCGCCGACACCAGTGGGTTTTGATTGATGGTGGCCCGGAGTCCGGAATCCACAAATCAACTGACGGTGGCAAAACCTGGAAAAAGATCAACAGCGGATTGCCCGATGGTGACAAAGGCCGAATCGGGATGACGATTTCACCTATCAATCACGAAGTCATCTACGCCCTTGTCGAAGCCGCATCGGACAAAAGCGGTTTTTATCGCAGTGCCAATCGTGGCGAGACATGGCAACGCATGAGCGACTACATTACTACCAGCCCACAGTACTACCAAGAAATCGTCGCGTGCCCGCACAAGTTCGATCGGGTCTATTCTTTGGACACATATATGCAGGCGACCGAGGATGGCGGCAAAAGCTTTTCCCGGATCGGCGAGGCAGACAAGCATGTTGATAACCACGCGCTGGTTATCGATCCTGCCGATGCGGATCACTTGATCGTCGGCTGTGATGGAGGTGTCTACGAATCATGGGATCGCGGTAAAACGTATGACTTCAAATCGAACCTTCCGATTACCCAATTCTATAAAGTCGCCGTCAGCAACGAAAAACCCTTCTACTACGTCTATGGCGGAACTCAAGACAACGCAACACAAGGTGGCCCATCCCAAACAAACAATACACACGGTATCCGTAACAGCGATTGGTTTATCACCGTATTCGGTGACGGATTTGACCCCGCAGTTGACCCGGAAGATCCAGACACAATCTACTCGCAGTGGCAATATGGCGGACTGGTTCGATTCAACCGCAAGACAGGTGAGCGAGTTGATATTCGGCCCCAGCCAGAAAAAAGTGGAACACCGAACCGCTGGAACTGGGATTCGGCCTTGCTCATTTCGCCCCACTCTAATACGCGAGTTTACTACGGATCACAACGTCTTTATCGAACCGACGATCGGGGCGACAGCTGGGAGGCGATCAGCAATGACCTTTCCCGCAACATTGATCGCAACAAACTGAAAGTCATGGGACGCGTGTGGGGACCAGACGCGATTGCCAAAAACATGTCGACCTCAATGTACGGCACGATTGTCTCCGTCAGTGAATCGCCGATTACTGAAGATCTGATTTATGTTGGCACCGATGATGGTGTTTTCAGCGTTACAACTGACGGCGGCGAAAACTGGAAGAAGCATGAGACCTTCGGTGCTCTGGACGTACCAGAGTTCGCCTATATCAATGATATCGAAGCAGATGTTCACGATGCCAACACGGTTTACGCCGCAATCAACAATCACAAGCGTGGTGATTTTAAGCCTTATATTGTGATGTCAAAAGATCGAGGGGAAACTTGGGTCGAGATTACAGGCGACTTGCCAGAGCGAGGCAGCGTCTACTGTCTAAAACAAGATCACAAGAATCCAAACTTGCTCTTCTGTGGCACCGAATTCGGCTGTTACTTTACGATCGACGAAGGCAAAAAGTGGATTCGCTTAAAATCAGGGCTGCCAACGATCGCCGTTCGCGACATGGAAATTCATGCAGAAGAAAACGATCTTGTTTTGGCATCGTTTGGACGTGGATTCTATATCCTTGACGATTACTCACCGTTGCGTGAGATCAGCGAAGAAACATCAGACGAAAACAAAATTTTCCCGATCAAAAAAGGGTTGATGTACGCCCAAGCATCGCCACTATCTGGTACCGGCAAGGCCAACCAGGGGGCGAATTTCTTCGTCGCGCCGAACCCGGCCTACGGAGTCACATTTACCTACCACTTGAACAAATCCCTGAAAACCAAAAAGGCTGAGCGGATTTCTGAAAACAGCAAAATGGCCAGCGACGGCAAAAGCGTTTTCTATCCGAGCTGGGATGAATTTAAGACAGAAGATCGAGAGCAGTCGCCAAAAGTTTGGTTGACGATTCGTGACATGGAAGGCAACGTCGTTACACGGATTGAAGGTAGCACGTCTAAGGGGATGCACCGAACTCAATGGGATTTTCGGCACGCCGGAGCGCGTGGCCGCGGGCCAATTGCTGTTCCCGGCACCTACACCGTCGAAATCAATCAGATGGCGATGAGTAAACTGGATAAAGAGGGAGACGAGGAAACTGCCACATCTCCGATAATAAAAGTCACGACGGTTGTTGAGCCAGTCCAGTTTGAGATTGAACCAATAACCTTCGGCGATACAAGCGAGCCAGATCGGGAAGCGATTTTGCAGTTTGCCAAAAAAGCGAATAGCCTCAGCAAAACCGTAGTCGCGGCCAATCAGGTGGCTATCAAGGCTCAAGAGCAAATCGATGCGATTGAATCCGTGATCAAGCGTTCTGTAAAACTTGACTCGAAAATGCAAATTGAATTGCGGGCGATCGAGGAAAAATTGATGGACGTCCGTGAGAAGTTCAATGGCGACCCAACCAGATCACGCCGCAACGAAGCGGCCTATCCAGGGTTCATGTCTCGGTTGAATACGATGATGAAGGGAGCGATGGGGTCAACGACAGGCCCAACCGAAACCCACAAGGCTCAGTATGGTATCGTTCTAGAAGAATACGAAGAGGTGATTGACGACCTCAAAGCGATTCTTGCTGAAGACTTGCCGGGCATCAACGAAAAACTGGACGAAGCGGGGGCACCATGGACGCCGGGTCGGGGTATTCCCGAGTTGAAGAACAATTAGTTTTCCGTTGTGTAAAAAGGCTCCTGACAC
>CAZKTR010000402.1:0-3486 GCA_964555525.1 uncultured Pirellulaceae bacterium | reverse complement strand
GGAATGGAGATGGCCTGCTTGATTTGCTTGTTGGAGATAGCGCAACTTTGGTATCAGAAGGATCAAAGAGAACTGGATTCGTTTGGTTGTTGATTCAAAAGCCTACCATCGATTCGACTGGCTCGGCCAAGGTTGCGAATTTTCGCTGAATTTGGCTTTGACTAAGGTTGAAGGCTACTTACTAGATGGATGATTTTACGCGTCTTGATGCTACCTCACGCATGCTCGACTGATTGGTCAGCGATCCCAATCGGCCATCCGCACCGAAGTGGCGTCTATCCTGAATCGACAAGTTCCGGAGTCGGAAGATTGTGACCGCGCATAGCTGTGGGGGGCACAGAGTTGCAGCGATTCATTTTTTCTAATGCCGCAGTGGTGCGGCCGTAACATTTTGGCTCGCGGTTCTGGAAACATGCAGCCTTTCTAAGCAGGAACTCGCGCGGGTTTGCCCAGCTCGTCAGTGGATTACTTGCCGTTGTGGTGAAGACTGCAATTACATGTGCGTGCGCTTTTATACCGCATGGCGATTTTGTTTTGTTTAAAAACATTGCAATTGGTTTAACGATACGTAAGCATTAATGGCTGATGGGATTTTCACTGCCGTGTTGCAGTGCCTCACCTCCCTCCCACCACTTCCACTCCCCTAAAGCAGTCTCCCTCCAATGGTTTACGTCCAAGGTTCCCTTAAATTTTTTCTGTTTTTCGTTTTAATTTTCTCTTGTGGCGATGTTTTTGCTAATGCGCCAGAAACGATTCTGAACTTTGGCTTCGGTGATCCGACTGAAGACGCCGAAGTGTTAAATGGATTTTTTCAAACTATTGACGACGGCGACGCTTCCAATCCTGGTGAACAAACAACCGACATTTCGCTTCTAGGTTTTTTGGATGCAGCATTTGCAGATATTCCTCTGGCTGGTAATGGTGGTGCCTCGATTTCATTTTCGAATGTACGGTTGAACAGCGACGCTCAAGTCATGCCGCTGGACAACGGCATCAACGTAATTAACAACACGACTTCCGGCGGTGAATTCCGTTTGTATAGCGGTTCTAGCCTGCTGCTTGCAGGCGGTTTTGGGGATTCTGTTTTCAGCGTGAATCAAGGAAGTGACGGTGTCGCAAGAACCGGTAACTTTTTCGGTCTAGCCACTGAAGGTACAACATTTACAGGCGGCGACCTGTTGCCTTTACTCGATCCAAACTCAGGTCAAATTACATTGACCTTGTCGAATATTGAAACCAACGGACAACCGGGGCTTCATGTCGTCGGAGGTGCCATCCAGCCGTTTACCGCTGCTTTGAGTGGTCAAATCGAAGCTCGCTCTAGCGGAGTTGCGGTTCCAGAACCTAGTTCAATCCCGTTGTTGGTAATGGGGTTTTCGCTGCTCGCAAGTCCACGTAATCGACGATCAGATTCGTAAAGTAGTCCACTGACGTGCTCAAATAGCATTTCACTTTTTCCATTTACATTTTCAATTAACACACCTCTCCTTCCTCACTGGTTAAGACTGGCCCACCATGAATCGAATAATAATTGGATCTGCGTACTTCGTCGGATTAATGTTGCTTTGTTGTCAATCCTATGCCGGAGTTATAGGGGGGACGACCACGATCAATTTGGATCCCATCAGGGATAGCAATGTGGTCTTTGACGGGAGTGTTTTTAACACGACTTCCATACCGGGAAACCCTCCAAGTACTTTGACGCTGAGCGGGTTCCTTGACAAGTTTAGCTCTCCTAGCAATGAATTTTCGAGGATCTCGATTCAAGGTGTCGAGGCGTTTGGAGGTCTTGTTGCGAATACTCCTTCAGGCTCGGGAAGTGAGCTTTTGTTTCAGGGGACGGTTGGTGGCGAATTTGAGATTCATGATCTGAACAACGACTTGTTATTGTCCGGGGATTTAGGATTGGGATTGATTAGCGCTGTCCGGAACACTGGTGGTTTAAGCAGCGCGGGCGGGTTCTCGAGTGACGTTACGTTCACTGACGGATTGATCCTAGAGCACATTGCTCCTGCCGGAACTATTAGCTTGTCGCTGAGTGAAATCGTCGCGAACCCTACGGTGGATTTTGGTTTTGAAGCGAATTTCACCGCCGAGATTACTGTGGAGCAAGTTCCAGAGCCTTCCACTTTGATTATTTTCTCACCAATTTTGATTGGATTGTTAGTGAGGCGCCGCTCGGGTGGTTGTCGCCTTTCAAGAGTGTAGAGAAGTTGAAACTAAAGGCCGATCAATGTTTGGGACAATGATCGGGGGCAGTCACTGTTGCCAGCGACCGAAAGTGGCGACTATTTTCAATCAGCAGGTTCCTGACTCAGGACTACCTCAGTTCGTTGTGTCGTCTGATCCGCAATGGTTGACCGGCGCTATTCTGTCGGAAGCCGCGCTTGAATTCGTTCTATCGGTTCGAGAGTCTTCTTGTGCATCTCACAATTTGAAAGGTCCTTACTCGTGGGTCGGTGTCAACCTAAATGACTCCGAAAACGTTAAACAATGAGTATGGCTGGATATTGATGGCACGCTTGATGGATCGTCTAAGACTTTGGTAGATTCCTAATGATTCATTATTTGTTTGTTTTGGGAATGGGAGGTACAAGCAGATGCCAAGAAACGCTCCAATCTGGCGAATAGTTTTCCATCAACGGTCGTGCGCTCACTTTTGATTTTGGATCCGATTGTGGTTCTTTTTTGGAATGAATGCGTCCTTGTTGTCTCTCTGCCGGCGCGGAACACCGGTTGGAAACGCCGTTGCCACTTACTTACCTGCTACCCACGAGCGACTGAAAGCACCGTCGCCACCTTACAGTCTTCAGGGGACTATGAGTCACTCAACTTCTTTTCCAAACATTAGCTTTGCCGGTCAACTTCGCCCGTCACAATCCGAAGTCGTATCGATCGCACGAAAGCAACTCGATTCTGGCAGCCGCCGACTGCATGTGGTCGCCCCGCCGGGCTCAGGGAAAACGGTACTGGGTTTATATCTGTGGGCTGAAATTATTAAACGACCCTGTCTCGTTCTGTCTCCCAATTCGGCCATCCAGTCGCAATGGGCGGCGCGGGTGGACCTCTTCGAATCGTCACTCTCGGGCGATGAGCTAGTCTCAACCGATCCCCTGAATCCCGCTTGGTTGACTTCATTGACATATCAATCCGTGACGATGCCGGCTAGGGGCCAAGTAGAATTGGAAGAGCAAGCACGACAGCTTTGGGTTGAGAAGTTGATCGATGAAGAGCAAGTCGCCAACTTGGAAGAAGCAGGTGTCTGGATCAGTGACTTGGAAACCAACAATACCGAGTACTTTAACAAACAACTTGGTAACTACAAAAAGAAGATTCGCGACGAGGCTTCGCGGTCGGGCAACTCGATATCACTGTTGCACTCTGCTTCCCAAGCCACTTTGCAGCGACTTGCTGACATGCAGATTGGCGCCATCATTCTTGACGAATGCCATCACTTGTTGGGGCATTGGGGGCGAGTGATGTCCG
>CAZKTR010000401.1:0-3496 GCA_964555525.1 uncultured Pirellulaceae bacterium | reverse complement strand
TGGAACCCCTGAAACGCCAGATGCCTGAAAAGCCAGAGCAAACTCCGTACGAACAATGTTTATTAGCAGCTGAAAAGTTACTAGCCCCCTTAGTAAAACTTATGGCTCCTGGGGCCGCATCGCTGCCTTTGGAAGGCCAAGCCAGCGACCACGGCGAACTCGCCGACGTGCTGGAAACTTTTGCTCGACCGTGCCTACTGGCGGCTCATTGGTTGTCAGCCAATTTTGAAGACACGACTACCGGTGAGACTCATGGTTTTACTCGGGACGAAGTGGCCAAGTGGTTTCGTGAAGGTTTGGTAGCTGGAACGGATCCCAAATCACAGGTGTATTGGGGGCCGGTGACCAATTACCACCAACACTGCGTCGAGATGGGCGCGTTGGTGTTGGCGTTGGAGATCGCTCGTGATCATCTTTGGGCGCCGCTGGAGGATGCGGACAAGCAACAGGTTTTGGCTTGGATGCGGACGGCGCGAGGTTGTGGCTTTCATCGCAACAACCACATGTTTTTCGGTGTGCTGCCGTTGTGCTTCTTGATTACCGAAGGAGCCGCCTCGTCGGGCGACCAAGAGTTGGCGCTGCGATGGATGGATATTCTGGAGAGTATGTACTTGAAGGATGGTTGGTTCGTTGATGGGATGAACGAAACGATCGACATCTATAACGCGTACGCTTGGCATTTTTATGGTCTTTGGTGGGGCAAGCTCTACGGCCACATGGATCCGCCACGGGCTCAGCGTTGGCGTGACTACGCGGTTCCGTTTCTTAAAGACTACGTGCACTTCTTTGCCGCCACGGGTGAAAACATTCCGTTCGGACGTTCGATGGTTTATCGCTTCAATGCTTCGGCTCCGTTTGGGTTGTCGCATTACTGCGGCATCGAATCGCTTGATCCGGGGCTCAGCCGTAACGTGTTGATGAAGAATCTTGATTTCTATTTGAGTCGTTTGCCGGAAGACGAACCGTTGAGCCTTGGTTGGACGGATGACTTCCCGCTAATGTCGGAAGTCTATTCTTGTGCGGGTTCGCCTTACTGGGCCGCGAAGACGTTTTCGCCGTTGTTGCTGGATCCAAGCGATCCGTTCTGGACCGCGCCGGCTCAGCCGTTGCCGTCCGAAGGCGATGATTTTGTGCGGGCGATTCCCACGGCCGGGATGGTGGTTCGGTCGATCGATGGAGATATCGAATTGCACAATTCCGAAAGCGGCATCAATCCGGGCAACACAAGGTTCGGTACTTATAAATGGGGCAAAACGAGCTACCGAACCGGCGTCGGGCTGGAAGTGGCTTCGGCGTCGGGCGAGTTCCCGCGTGATTCGGCGCTGACGGCGGAGTCCGCCGATGGCACGGTTTATGGCCGTCATAGCACGCACATGTTGAAGTGTACCCAGGACGTGAGTTCGATGGTGTATGTCTTGGGCCACAAGGTCGCTCACTTTTCCGTTCAAGCCGAAACGCATGTTTGGTGGAACGGCGGTTGGCAGTTGCAATTGCATCGAGTCAATGCATTGCAACCGGCCAAATTGACCGTTGGTGGGCAGAGCTTGCCGGTGGGTGATAAAACTTATCGTGTGAAGCTACAAGGTTTGCAGGGTTTCACTTCGTCGGATACCGTTCGCCACGACGCGTCGGATCGCACCCACATTTTAGCGGGCAACAGCGAGTATCCTATTTTGACGACCGATGTCGAAGGCGAAGCGACGTTGGTGTGCCTTGCCTATTGCGGCAAAGGCGAACCAGAACAATGGCAGGCTGAGTCGTTGGACGATTCAGGAGTCGTGTTAAAATCCGATCGCGGCGCCGAATGGAGAGTGTCTTTTGAATAGTTCACCGATTCAACTAAAACCGAATTACGCGTGGCGCAGTTATCAAGGCGGTTCGCGTTTGCGTGAGTTTCGCAAGGACGCCGTTGGTACCGACGATCATTTCCCGGAAGACTGGTTGGCGTCAACATCGCGAGCGCGGAATGGCGATCACCAGCAACGACCCGACGAAGGCGTTTCGTATTTGACGGTTGATGGCAAAGACGTTGCGTTGACGGATTTGATTGCGGGTCAGCCGGATTGGTTTTGGGGCAAGCAGCAACCGCCGGTAGACGAACCCGGTCAGATCGGCGTGTTGATTAAGTTGCTCGACGCCGGCGTGCGGTTGCACTTGCAGGCTCATCCTGATCGCGAGTTTGTGAAGAAGCTGTTCGGAGACAAAGCGGGCAACGCCGGAAAGACCGAGTGTTGGTACATTTTGTCAGTCCGCGGTGATGATCCGTATGTTTACCTTGGGTTTCAACATCCACCGACGCCCGAAAAATGGGCCCAGATGGTAGGCGAACAGGATCTCGAGGGCATGCGGGCTTGTTTTGAAAAAATTCCAGTCAAGCCAGGCGATTGTTTGATGGTTCCGTCGGGAACACCGCATGCGATCGGCGACGGGATCTTTATGATCGAGTTGCAAGAGCCGACCGACTGGGTGGTGCGTTGCGAGTTCAGTGCCGGCGGTCATGTGCTAGAGCACAACGCTCGGTTTATGGGACTGGAGTTGGAAGATGTGGTCGACATGTTCGACTATTCGCAGCACCCGGTGAATTCGCTGAGCGATTCATTTTTGCAGACGCCGGAAGTTTTGAACCAGTCTGATGACTTTGTTGAAGAGCGTATCATTGATTCCAAGCACGGAGGGTTCTTTCGTTTGCGACGTCTGTCGGGGAGTGGTCCAGCGGGGTGGCAAGGCGACGAGCCGATGGTTTTGATTATGTTAGAAGGATCCGGGCAGCTGGACGGAGTGGAAGTTTCTGCCGGCGATACTTGGCTGTTGCCTGGGTCGGCGGAAGCATGGAACTGGACACCGGGTGGTGGTGAATGGTCGTTTTTGTTGGCTCAACCGCCAGTAAAAACGGATTAGACTTGACGCAACGCCCGACGCTAGCGCGTTCGGCTAAATTAACAGAAGTAAGGCCACTTTCCAAAGACATTTGGAAGGCAGGCGCAGAAGTTTCAAAGCAGGAAAAGTAGATGCTTACCGTTTACGATTACATCGCGATCGCATTCTTTTTTCTGTTTATGCTTGCGCTGGGTCCGATTTTCAAACGGTACAGCAAAGACGATAGTGATTTCTTTCGCGGCGGCGGGCAGATGCTGTGGTGGATGGTCGGCGGTTCAGCGTTCATGTGCCAGTTCAGTGCTTGGACCTTTACCGGGGCGGCGAGTAAAGCCTATCAAGACGGTACGTTGGTGGCGATGATTTTCTTTGCCAACGCGGCGGGGTTCTTTTTAAACTACCTCTGGTTTGCGCCTCGCTTTCGACGGATGCGGATTGTGTCACCGATTGAAGGGGTGCGAGAACGTTTTGGCCCGTTGAATGAACAAGTTTTCACTTGGCTGCAGATTCCGATGAGTCTTGTCTACGCCGCGTTGTGGTTGAACGGGCTGGCAGTGTTTGCCACTGCAGTGTTTGGTTTTCCAATGACGGAAACCATTTGGGTGGTCGGTTTGGTCGTGAT
>CAZKTR010000400.1:0-3501 GCA_964555525.1 uncultured Pirellulaceae bacterium | reverse complement strand
GGATCGAGCGACTGTGCATGATCCGGCATCAAATCACCGACATCCGCTATTTGTTTACTAACGACGTTCGTTTCTTGCGACAGTTTTAAGTTTGCATGTAAATGAGCCGTGGATACCCTCGCTTACGCGTCGGGCTACCCTTTCAACGAACCAACCACCACCTTTCATTTTGAAAATCCCATGATCGTTTCTTGGAACTGGCTAAAAGAATACGTCGACCTAAACATGACGCACGACGACCTCGTCGATCGGCTCACCATGTCCGGGCTGAACCACGAAGGCACCGAAGCGGTCGACAACGATCAGGCGATCGATCTGGAAGTCACCAGTAATCGCGTGGATTGCTTGGGGCACATCGGCGTTGCCAGAGAAATCGCCGTACTCTACGAACAGCCGCTCAAGATTCCCGCGGCTGAAATTGCAACCAACTCGCAGTCGGTCGCCGACGAAGTCGCCGTCACGATCGATTCACCCGAACATTGCTTCCGCTATACGGCTCGACTGATCAAAGGCGTTAAGATCGGCCCTAGCCCTCAGTGGCTGCAAGACCGTTTGACCGCCATTGGAATCGGCGTGGTCAATAACGTCGTCGATGTCACCAACTACGTGATGATGGAGTGCGGCCAACCGTTGCACGCGTTTGACTACGCAAAAGTCGCCGATGGGAAAATCGTCGTCCGATCCGCCAAACAGGACGAAGAATTCGTTGCGATCGACCACAAAAAATACAAGCTCGACAACAACATGTGCGTCATCGCCGACGGCAATGGGCCGGTAGCGATCGCGGGAGTAATGGGCGGAGCAGATTCCGAAGTCTCTGACGACACGACCGATGTGCTGCTAGAAGCGGCTTACTTTGATCAGTTGTCGGTACGCAATACGGCCCGAAAGCTAAAACTATTCAGCCCGTCTTCCTTTCGCTTTGAGCGTAATATTGATTCGAAAAATATCGATTGGGCCAGTCGCCGCGCTTGCGAATTGATCCTACAAATTGCTGGCGGCGAAGTTTGCGATGGCTTCGTCGATGTCGGCCAGCAGCCAACGACTCCTGCTGATGTTACGTTGCGATACGGACAGCTTGAACGTTTACTGGGAATCACGATCCCGGTCGATTTTTCGAAGCAATGCCTCGAAAACCTGGGCGCCGTGATCACCTCATCCGACGACACGTCCGTCACAGTGACGCCACCAAGTTGGCGGAAGGATTTGACGCGCGAAGTTGATTTGATCGAAGAAGTCGGCCGAGTCTACGGTTTTGACAAAATCCCAGACGACGTGAACGTCCCCATGGCTGCTTCGCATCGCCCCGATAGCGACCGGATGCTTGACCGAGTTCGTGGGGCCATGACCGCTTGTGGCTACGACGAATCCGTGACGGCCAGCTTGGTGCCACAAGCTTGGTCGGATGCGTTTTCGCCGTGGAGCCAAGAAGCTCCGATGACGACCAGCCAGCCAATGCAAGGCGTACTGGAAGAGTACTCCAAGAACATCGGGTCGGTGAATTTGCTCAGGCGTAGCTTGGTGCCTAGTTTGATCGAAGTCCGACGGATCAACGAATATCGGAACAACCATGACGCAAGCTTATTTGAAACGGCGAGTGTCTATTTGACCAAGGGCGAGAATATCATTCCCGACCAGCCCGTGAAGATGGCTTGTGTTTCCGGCGATGATTATTATGCCGTCAAAGGTGCGATTGAGATGGTGGTTTCCAGCATCAATCCCGCAGCTCAACTTTCGGTCGACGCCTGTGAATTTGATTTACTGGACACTTCAAAGTCCGGCGAGCTAAAGCTGAACGGCACGACGCTTGGTTGGATCGGTGAAGTTTCTAAAGCGGCTGGCAAAAAGTTTGGTCTGCGATCACGCGCAACCGTTGCCGAAATTGATTTAGCGGTTCTTCAACAGGCGATGGTCGGAATTCCGTTGCACCAGCAACTAAGTGCCTTCCCAGCGATCTCAAGGGATTTCAACTTTGTTGTCAAGAACGAGGTTTCGTGGTCGGATTTGGAATCAACCGTTCGCGAGGCCGCTGGCGATTTGCTGGAGTCGGTCGAGTACCGGGAGACGTTCCGCAAAGAAGAGAACGACGGCAAGGGCATGAAGCGAATTTTACTTTCGGTTGTTTTGCGGTCGGCAACCGAAACACTTACCAGCGACCAAGCCGAAGCCATTTCGACGGCAATTGTTGCCGCCTGCGAATCAAAACTATCTGCAAAGCTGCTAGGATAGAATTAATAACAACCTGAAAGCCCCCTCTCCTCGAGAATTCGGACGAAGCTGCTTTGCCATTTAATCAAGCGTTACCCGAATTCACGAGGAGAGGGGGTTTGGGGTGAGGAGCTTTGCACTTTCTTATCGGAACATCAAACCATGCAAGACTTTGAACCACTGATCAAAGCGGCGTTGAAGGTGCGGGAAAACGCCTATGCTCCGTATTCGAAATTCTCCGTTGGATCTGCGGTGCTAACTGATGACGGCAGTATTTTCGCTGGCTGCAATGTCGAAAACGCTTCTTACGGCCTAGCAATCTGCGCCGAACAAAATGCCGTCACCTCCGCAGTCGCGGCGGGAAAACGAACCATCGTCGCGATCGCCGTTGCCGCTTCGCCACTATCATCGCCTTGCGGGGCTTGTCGGCAGTTTATTTTTGAATTTGGCGACGACATCCAAGTCATCGCCGTTGATGCGACCGATCCGACGTTGCGACAACAATGGACCAGCAAAGAACTCTTGCCAGGCGGATTTCGGCTAGATTGAGGGTTTCAGTTGCCAATAAAACAGTATGCTATTGCGAATATTAGTTTCCAGTCATATTCGAAACAATCTACGGCAACCAGCAGGAGCCCAGGGTGAACTCATCGGACGAAACGCAATCTGAACCACGGGCCCCCTTACAAGAAGCGCCAACACAAGCTTTCTTTGAACCGTCCGTTTCAGAAGTCCAAGCTTCTGGTGTTTCCGTTGATTCGAACATCCCGGCTTTTGTTGACGGGCAGTTCCACTCGTTGGACGACCGAAATGTAGCCGTTGAACGGTGGGCATTGTTGATCTTCTGGGGCTGCATTGCGATCGCGATTTTGGTTGGGCTTGGATTCTTGTGGCTGACTTCCAACCAAATCGATATTTGGTTTTGGCTTGCCTGCGGGGCGGGGCTGACAGTGATTGTTTTAAGCGGGCTGTTTGCATTGCTGTGGCCAAAAATCGAACACACGAAAATTAGTTTCCGAATCGATTCGCTAGGCATCGAAATTCACCAAGGGGTTCTCTGGCGTTCCCAAATCTGTGTCCCGATCGGTCGAGTGCAACATGCTGACGTAGGGCAGGGGCCGCTGCAACGTCATTTTGGCGTGTCGACGCTAACACTCCACACTGCTGGGACTTCTAACGCTTCGGTTTCGATCGAGGGTTTGGACCACGCGTTTGCGGTGAGTGTGCGTGACTGGATTGTGCATCAGCGAAAGGATTACGATGCCGTTTGATCCCGAAAATGAAACCAATTCA
>CAZKTR010000399.1:0-3507 GCA_964555525.1 uncultured Pirellulaceae bacterium | reverse complement strand
ATTTCTTGGGGCGGTAGCTGACCGAGGTCATCTTGGGAATCAAGAAACGAAGAGATCTCTAAATACACTTTTCTATCGTTTTTAATTTCTGCCACAGAGTTCCAGACCGTGCCTACATGGTAAGTGGCTGGATTCAAGTTCTGAGACAAAAACCATGACACTAAATCAGCGTTGGTTTGAGAGGCGTGAAGTTCAGAGCGACCGGCGACGTTTTTCAACACCTCTAATAAAGCGTCCTTAAGCCCATCAACCAATAAATTCAAAAATTCAAGCTTTTCGCCATCAAACACGATTGAAAATACAATTTGTTTGTAAATCTTTTCGCTGTTGGGCAGCAAGAACATGCGCAGAAAATGAATCCGCTCTTTCACCGGATGAGTCGACGCTTTGAGTTGTTTTTCGAATTCGCGAATTGCAGCAGCAGCTTTTGACGTTTCGCATGCCTCTTCCAAGTCAAGAAAAAACGTTAACGTAAATGGCCTACGCCACGCGTTCAACGACTCAAGCATATCCCCCATCCCTCCTCTTAACTTGACGTCTCAAATGTAAGCCTCATCTAAGTACGGTCACGAACTTCGAACTTGGCGATGCGATTCCAACCGTTTCACTTTCTTCGATTTGGGTATTGCATTTCGACATACGCTTTTCGATTTTTTATCTCTTGGCGTTCAAACCAATCCTGAACAGCTTGGAAACGCTTTGTTTCTAGCTTCCCAGTAATTTCACAGAGCTTGGCTTCGGCAGAGTACTGGTAATGTTGCATATTGCATTGTTTAAAGCCGTCCCGCGCGGCAGTCAAGGCAAGCGTAGCAGCTTCGAGATTCTGTTTTTTAAGTTCTAGCCCAGCGCGAATTTTCTGGGCCATTGGACGAGCCCAAGCTGTTTTTTCTTTTTCGAGTTTTCTAATAGCACGATGTGCTATTCTCTCTGCAGCGCCACTTTGGGCAGTATCGAATCGCTCTATCGCACAGCGTCCCCGGAGCTCCAAGAAAAGGACCCGAATTATCTCAAAACAAAAATGAGTCGACCAACGCGTTTTCCTCCACAATTTCTCAACGGTCTCCGAAGCAGCTTGATAATCGCCTTCATAAAGGTAGATCTCGACATGAACGTACCCAGCGATGATGTGCTGAAAACAAAATTTATCGGCCGGCCACATCTTGATCGCTTCATCTAGCAAAGCGTGTGCTTGGGCAGGTTTGTTTTCCGCAAGACAGACGTAAGGCCCTACAAACATCGACAAATTCGATCTGTTGAGAAGATTCTCGCGATTTTCTGGTGCGGCTAATAGTTCTTTGTATCGCGCGATCATCGCACGATATTGTCCAGAGAATTGAAGTCCCAGTATTCCAAACAACTGGGCAGCGCCGATTCCCATTTGATCTAAATGGGGAATGCTTTTGCCTTCAAATAACGGCAACTTCTCGCAATTATCCCTGAAGTACTCTTCAGCCTTGAAACACTTTTCGGCCGACATTTCCCATTGGCCAAGACTATGAGCTGACATTCTCGATGACAGCAAGTGTAGGCCAGTTAAATACGGTATGCGTTTGGTAACCGGGGTATTCGAGGAGTCCAACAATTTTTTGACTAACTTCTCTTTATTGCTGCCGCACATGGCTTCATGATTTGCCCTCATCATGTTTCCTCTGAGAATCCTCACTTCGTCGCCTTCTTGAAGAGCTACTTGCTGACTGTAGTGGATAAACAAACCCGCTTTCATCATGTCGAAAAACGTAAACGCGATGCCAGTATCCCAAAGTAAGTCGCACAGTCTAGTTCTGTTGGAACTAGGCTTGTCGCTTAAACTTCCTCCCTGCACCTCTCCAGTCGCCACAAGCCCCATCGCGACTGAAGTACCGGACATCGGCTGGGTAAGATGGACGTTGTTTTTTAACCAATTTGTCGCGTCCGATACTCTCAGCTTGAAACGTAACCAAGCAAGGCGTAGTAGTACCGAACGTTCTGACAGGCGTGTGGTGTATCCCCAAGGGCGTAGTAGGCGATCGAATCCTTGCAATGCGTCTTTGATACGTCCGGCCACACAAAATTGATACGCGGACAGCTTCAGGAACTCGAGATTCTCATTGGCCTCCGACGCCAACTCCAGATAAAGGTCTCCTGAATCGCTAGCCCGTCCCAGTCGCCCAAGAGAAAAAGCTAACTTTTGTTTCAGGTCCCGCTTGTCTTCGTCGGTTCCAACGAAATTTTCAAACGCTTCAGAATAGGCTCGGACGGCCTCGCTGAAAGCCTGAGATTTAGCCGCTACATCACCTGCGGAAATTGAATAACGGCAAAATTTTGCAAGATCCCCCGCTTCATGAAAGTGAAAGGCAAGACGATCAGGAGGAACTCCTTCTTCACCTTCACTGATTGTCCCAATCGTCGAGTGAATTGCTTTTTTCTGGGAGGCGTCTAATTTTGTGTAGACCGATTCTCGGATCATATCGTGGAATGGAGTTAGCGCCATCTCGCCATCGGCTTGGGCAAAGGTAATCAACTGCCTCGAACATAACGCACTAATGCTTGCTTCCCAGTGTTTGTCAACTTGAGCAGCATTCTTGGCAATCGACTGAGGCAACGGGTAACCCGAGGCACAAACCAAATCCAGCAACCGTTTTGCTTGCGAATCCAAACCGGTTGTCCAGTCGAGATTATTTGCTTTGACCTGAACGTCTGGCATTTCTTGAATTTGCTGGATCAGAGAGGTCAGAAACATTGGAACTCCCGCCGAAGCAGCAATTGCATCATCAAACACATGCCTGTCCAGATCGGGAAAGCAAAACTCAAAAAACAGCGCCGCATCCCGGTCGTTAAAAGGGGCAATTTTCACTCGTCGCACAACTTTGCCAGCATTTTCAGAGTTCTGAAATTCGTCCTCAAGCTGGACCACAAATGGGTTAGGGGTTTCCATGGGGCGATGAGAGCAAATCAATAGTAGCGGAAGCCCTCGAATCATTTTGCAAAGTAGTTCGCCGCTATCAGCGTCTGCCCACTGAACATCATCTATAAAGAGGATGATCTTTTTTCCGCTGGACAAGAAAGTCTGCAGGATTGCATGAAGGCCGGCTGCCGTTTGAGTGGCGTGCGGAATTTCAGTTGAAGTATCTCCTTCTGAACGATAGGGAAAACTTTTGAACACCGTACCAATTGCATTGATCAAAAGCGGGCTAACCGAATCAGGGTTGCCATGCGAACGCCACTGAACTGCCATCTCCCCGATCACTGCGTCGATCGCTTTGTAGGGAATTCTTTCATTCTCATAGCATTGTCCTGCAAGAACGATCGTCTCCGAGCTGTGCTGAACATTGTCCAAGAACTTCTGAACCAGATAAGTCTTGCCGATGCCCGACTTGCCTTCGATGAAGACCATCTCCGGATCGGAACCTTTAGTTGAATCGTTCCAAGCATGATCGAGGATCGCCAATTCGCTCTGGCGCCCAAAAAAACTGGGTTGCGGCGCCGGCGTACCGACGGCAATACGCGGTTGGCTTGAATAACGCTCAA
>CAZKTR010000398.1:0-3527 GCA_964555525.1 uncultured Pirellulaceae bacterium | reverse complement strand
CGAATCAACGGCCATATGTTTTCGACGAAATGGAGTACGCCATCTTCATTGGGCAGCCAGTCCATCGACCCGACAAAAACACAGCTACAAGGCGTTTCAGGAGTTGGCTGCGGCTGAAAATAATCGGTATCAACCGCCGTTTCAATGACATCTACATGATGCCAATCGTATTTGTTTTGAAAGCTTATACGATCCTGCTCACTAACCGCCACAACGCGATCAAAATCATCGCCAGCCAGCTTTTCAAATCGCTTCATTTTATTGGCTTGTAACTGCATATAGAACCGTCGCAACATCCCGCAATCAGAATCAGCATGTCGTTGAAAAATCTGTGATTCAACGTTGTGCTCAAACAACAGTTTTGGAGTCTGGCCGAACCCAAGACAGTTGCGAGCCATCTGGACGAAATCGCATATCAGCAAATCAAACTTCTCGGATTTTAACAGTTGCTTTGCTTTCTGACGCAAACGCGGATCGAAATCCTTGTTGACGTTGAACGGAAAAGAAGAACACAGATTAAGCGCCAGATCACCATAAAAACGCAAGCTTCCCCTTGGAGCTTCGGTCCATGGAATCGTAACCATTGTTAAACCCAACGATTGCATTTCATGGAGATGCGATTCCTCAGAGGGCAATAGATTGCACAAGTAAGTGACGTCATGCCAACGAGCTAAGTGTCGAAGTATGTTGAGCGTGCGAATTTTCCCTCCCGAATCGGTGGGAAACAGCAAACGTTTTTGCAAAAACAGAATCTTCCGACGTTTCATTGGGTGCTGACGGTTCATAAGTTGCTTACGTCAGGTGACCAAGGAATCCAGAGCATTGCCAATTCTATCATAAGTCAATTTAAAATCTTCCACTGATCCGCCGTATGGGTCCTCAATCTCACCAGGTGATTCTTCATTAATCCAGCTTAGTAAAAACACTTTGCTTTTAGCACGAGGAAACTGTGACCGAACCGTGTGGTAATTTTCGTAGTCAAACACAAAAATCACGTCTGAACTCTCAAGTGCAGCGGCAGAAATTTCGGCGCTTCGATGGGGTGATAACTCGACGCCAAACTGTGACGCGGCAATCGCCGCGTTCTCCGGGGACGGCCGGCCAGATTTGGGAAAGTAGCCACATGAATCCAATCGCTTGAATTGATTGGTTTTCCCGAGAAGATACCGCTCTGCAAAAGGACTGCGACAGATGTTGCCTTTACACACAAACATTAAGGTGGAAGCAGTCTGGAGTTTTTTCTGCAGTCGCCGGCGAGTCCAATTTCGAAAACCAACCACGCCTGCCTTGATTCGGAAAACCTTACGTTTGATTTTCTGAGGGATTTCTAGAAGTGCTTCTTTTATTTCATTCACGCCAGGAGCAGTATCGTCCCAGGCAATCGCATCACATGACTCACGAAGCGTCAACGCATATCGAAGTTCCGCCACCAATTGCCAGGCGAGACCTAACTGACCGGGGAGGTTCATTCCATTTGCCGCGACTGTCTTACCAAGCCATCGCACGTCCATCATCCAATTGCGAGCTGTACGATTGACTTTATAGTCGCGAGGAAAATTTCGTCGTCCATCACATAATAGATCGTACAAATACAACGGAAAATTCGCACCGCTGTTGACTGCCAATGGAAGCGATCCCCAAAACCGCGAGTTCAATTCGACAAAAATCCAATCGTTACGTTTGAAATCATAGCGATATTCAGCCATACCAACACCGCTGTAGCCCAGCGACTTGACCAACGCCGTTGTCGCATCCCTCAGTTGTGGATCGACCTTGCAGCTCTTCCGATAAGAACTGCCGCCTCCATCTGGGGGTTCATGCAATCGGCGATGTTGAAACGACATTAAAATTTCACCATCTTTCGCCAAGAATTCGACGCCTACCCCATGCCCCTCAAAATACTCCTGAACCGCAACGGGAGTTCGTTCCAATATGGCCTCGATCTGACGGCGTGCTGACGGAAGATCTCTGACGATCAAAACATGGTTCTTACTTGACAAGCGTCCTGCCGTGAACGATTGCGTCGGCTTTAGCACATAGGGCGGACGCAGCTTCTCTATTTGGTCGATATCACCCGTGGATCGAATAACAACCTCTGCTGGCAAATTCAATCCAACCTGTGCCGCGATCTCGTTAACCGCAGCTTTATCCATAACAGCATCAAATATATCCGCGTTCACCAGATAAATTGGATAACCTGACAATGCCTCCCGTTGTTGATGCAATGGAAGGATACTGGGGTCATTACACGGAATAACCAGATTGAACTGCTCACGATCCAGAAGTTCACGAAACTGTGACAGCCAACTGGACGCAGGAGGCCGATCTAGATCGTGAACCTGACTTACATACCGCGAGGTTTTGGCCAATGAATTGCGTGAGCACCAAGCAACGTGCACCTCTTTGCCGGCACGGCCAAGTGACCGAATGACTGTCAGAAAGCTCCGCGTATCGGACCCCAACACAAGAACTTTATTAGTTTGTTTGGTCATCTCGATTGCGGAATTTCAGGTTGAGCCAACACGTTAACTATCCTACAACCATCGCAGGTGTGCCGATCACAAGATCGCGACGCAAGTCCAGCGTGTTGCCTAGTAGTTTCAATGGCACTTCCAGTTCATTCGCAACATCAGTTCCCAAAATTAGATATTCGGCGTGTTCGATCAACTCACCAAAATCATTGACCAACAACGCGGCCAAGTGTGGCAAGTGCGTATCGACATAAGCCAGGTTGGATCCAACCAGCTTCGCGACCCGAACACCTGGGTCGAAGATTCTAATATCGTAACCTTGTCCGAATAGCGTTTCGGCAAGCGTGACCAATGGGCTTTCCCGCAAGTCATCCGTTCCGGCTTTGAAGCTCAACCCAACAAGGCCAATTTTCTTTTTCGGTTGGTCGCGGATTTCATCCAACGCTCGGCGAATATGGGCTTGATTGGAGGGGAGCAAAGAAGCAAGCAAAGGCGTTTCCATCGCTAAGGATTGGGCGTGCCGTGTCAACGCTCGAACATCTTTGGGAAGACACGAACCACCAAACGCAAAACCAGGTCGTAGGTACGCGGGCGAGATATTTAGCTGCGTATCTTTACAGACAATTTTCATCACTTCGTGCCCGTCTGCTTCGAACGATTTGGCGATCGCTCCAACTTCGTTGCCAAACACGACCTTAACCGCGTGAAACGCGTTGCAAACATATTTCACCATCGCAGCGGTACGACAATCGGTAACAACTCGCTCACTGGGCAAATCATCATACAGTTCTAGGATATCTTTGCTGTCGTCCGGGTTATTAACCCCAACAACGATAAACGGTGGCGTCTGGTAATCCTTGATCGCTGTCGTCTCACGAAGAAACTCAGGGTTGTTACAGACTCGCACGTGAACACCGATCTCGCATCCTGTATTTTCCAAACACGGAATCAATTGTTCTTCGAGGATACCCGGCAATAATGTTGAACGCACCACGATCATGTACTGCCGAGGCTGAGCAGCTGCCAGGATTTGGCCGATCGAAGTTAGCACTCCTT
>CAZKTR010000397.1:0-3529 GCA_964555525.1 uncultured Pirellulaceae bacterium | reverse complement strand
AGGTGGTTTGCTTTATGCTGGCGGGATCGTGATGCTGGCTTTTAATTTTTTCAAAACCTGGCAAAGCAGGCCCAACGAATACGAAGCATCTTCCGGGGAAGCAGCGCCGCTTTCGAATGATTTCAGCGAAGAACCGATCGCCAAATCGCGAATCGACGGGGTACTGAATGTCGGACACAAGCTGGACGTGTGGCAGCAAGCGACTTGGCATCGGGCTTGGGAGCGTCGACCGATGCGGTTTGTTGTTTGGACCACGATCGCGATCGTGGTCAGTTCGGTCTTCCTGCTGTTACCAACGTTCCTGATCCCAGCGAATGTTCCAACGATCGAAACGGTAAAACCTTACACGCCGCTTGAGCTTGCTGGACGGGATATCTATATCGCGGAGGGCTGTACGAGTTGTCACTCACAGCAAATTCGTCCATTGCTGGCAGACACCGAGCGTTACGGCGGTTACTCCGAAGCAGGCGAGTTCGTTTTTGATCGACCGAACCTTTGGGGCAGTCGCCGCATTGGCCCTGATCTATCTCGCGAAGGCGGCAAGCGTACCGGTTTGTGGCACCTAGAGCACTTTAGTAATCCTTCGGCGAAGACTCAAGGCAGTGTCATGCCATCGTTTGCACATTTAACCGTGACAAAGCTTGATTACGATTCAATTCAAGAACGAATTGTCCTCGCTAGTCAGTTTGGCACGCCCGATCAAGACCTTGGGCCAGTGGACGAGTTAGCCAAAGTTCAGGCTCGGCGAATCGCTTGGGAACTGGCTCAATTGGGCGGTCCGATGACCGTTGAAACCACAGGTGGTGAAGAACTTCGTGTCGATGAAACTCAAACGGTGGCTTTGATCGCTTATATTCAGCGGTTGGGGACCGACTTGTTGGCCGCAGAAGAAACGGTCGAAGAGAGAGAACCTTTAACAGACGAGCAACAGCAGGTTTGGGATAAGTACAGCGATATGCTGACCTATGAGTCGATTGTGGCAGCCGATGTCCACGACGGAAGGCGGGTCTACGCTAACACCTGTGGCAAGTGCCATCAACTGTTCAACGAAGGCGGGAAGGTTGGCCCTGCTTTGACGGGCACTACTCGCTGGGATCGCGACTACTTACTGGAAAACATCGTTGCTCCAAGCCGCGAGATTCTTGAAGCCTATCGAACGGAAGTCGTTTTGACGATCGATGAGATCGTGGTGACGGGTGTGGTTGAGTCTGAAGACGATGAGATACTAGTGCTGTTGACACCAGATCAAAAACGAGTTGAGATTTATCAGGATGACATTGAAGAGCGAAAGACATCCAAGCTTTCACTGATGCCAGAAGGTCAACTTGATACGTTGAAACCCGAAGAGGTGCGGAGTTTGTTCAAGTACCTCCAGTTGCCTCAGCCACTCAAAGCTGGCGACGCCGAGCCAAATGTCGAACAACAGGAGGCAAATCAATGAACTCGGAAAGCAATACCAACGTATCCAACGATTCGTCGAACGTTCTCGGTAGCGACGCGGTTTTGATAACTGACCAATCGCCTGACGGCATTTTCTCGTATGACAACCGAGTTCCTTTTTGGTGGAAATTCTTGTTTGTCGCGTCTGTCGTATTCGCGCCGGTTTACATGTTGTTTTTTTACAGTGGCATTCCGGGGCGCTCGGTTTACGATCAGTACGGTAGTCATCAAGCGACAGTGATGGAGCTTCGGTTCAAGGAAATTGGTGACCTGACCGCCGATCGAGAAACGATCCTTAAATTCTTAAATGAAAAACCCGAATGGTTGGCAGTAGGTAAAGTAACTTATCAAGCCAACTGCGCAACCTGTCATGGTGCCGACGGAGGTGGCCTGGTCGGGCCGAATTTGACCGACGATTACTGGAAGCATGTTCGATCAGTCGAAGGTATCGCCACGGTACTTGAAAACGGCGCCGGCAACGGCGCGATGCCGGCTTGGAAGACCCGCTTTAGCCATCCCAATCAAATTGTACTGACCGCTGCCTACGTAGCGTCGCTGCGCAAAAAACCAGTTGCTGGCAAAGGGCCCGAAGGAGCTAAAGTCGCCGATTGGAATGAATAAAATTATTGCTTTCGATTCATTTGACGATAAATTGAGGTGATTCAATTAGCAAAGCCAGCCTTTGCAATGATCGTGTTTTATAATTCTCGTGTCTTCAGTCTAACGAAAAAGTAGCGATGTCCATCAAGCAATGCAACTTCTTTTTTGTATTTCTAATTTTCACTTCGACCCTCGTTGGGCAAGACGCCGGCCAGGACCACGGCAACAAAGTTTGGTACCGTTCAATCACCGTCGATATCTTGAACGAGTGAAATCGGCGAAGACTCGTTTAACGATTCGCCGGAAGGCGAGTCACTAAAGGTCCAGCACCAGAGAGTCCAAAGCAGAGCGGTTCTTTTGAGTCGAAACAGTAATCAGATCGGTTTACCGAGTCCACGCTTTGGCGAACGTAGCTACTGTCGCCAGACAGTGGTCGAAGCTGGGGTGACTTCATAAAAAAGGCCGGCAAATTAGCCGGCCTTGGTCTGGTCATCGTGGTTTTCGTTACGAAGGATTACGTCGTCAACAGCATGATGAATGGAGCGATATCCAAAAAGTTAACAGACTCGTCTTGATTGATATCTGCTTCATCCTGTAAATCTCCAGCGGACAGAATCGCAATGAACGGCGAGATATCAAGAAAGTTTACCACTTGATCGCCGTTAACATCGCCGACAATGGTTAGCACGGGTTCAATCACGGTGAAGTCAGACGGAGAATTGATTTCCTGATTTGAGGCAGCATCGTTAAGAACAATCATTTCCGTTGTGGCGCTGACCGCAATCCATTCGTTCTGGTCGGCCCAAACTTCGCCTTCTTCGGCTTCATCGCTACGGTCATCGGCGGTCGGGTTGTCGAGTCCGTCGATGCTGAACTGGACGTGATCCGCGATGGCGCCGCCATTACCGAAAGCTGAGTTAACATAGATTTGGGCGCCGTAAGCACCGGCTGCATCCAATGGCACTGCGAAATTGCCACTAATGCTGCTGATGTTCAACTCTTGGGCGTTGGCGGGATCGGCATCGTTGTTGAAATGGATAAACAGCGATTGCTGGCTTTCGAGCGTTCTGCCGTTTAGGCCTGTCGATCCTGAGTAGCGACGCACTTGATCTTCGTCGTGGGTGCAAAATCTCCAACCATCAAGGGATTGGCTTGTGGTTCCGCTGTTGAACAACTCCAACACGGATCGGCTGAGATCAATTGATCGAATTTGCACAAACCGTTCTGGTGTTGTGATCTGCGCAGTGACCGTTTGGGCCAACAGCAGAAAAGTGATGAATGCGATGCTTGCGAGACGAATGTTCATGGGAACTCTCTAAATTTGTGTGGGAATTCTGGAAACGGATATGACGTTGGGCGAATGTTACCGATTCGCTCATTCAACCAACTAGTGTCGCCAAACATGATAGATCTTGCACCGGGGAAAAAAATTTCTCAGAAATCTTGCGGAAACCCCGGTGAGCCGTTCGCACTAGCGTCGGGCATTGCC
>CAZKTR010000396.1:0-3539 GCA_964555525.1 uncultured Pirellulaceae bacterium | reverse complement strand
ATGACACTAAACGTGTAAACTTGAGTCTCACAAGAACTTAAAAACAGGTGTTGTCATCGATAACTCAAAGCAATCAATACCTGACAGCGAAACGGTATCTAGGTCCGATCACGTCATCGTTACAAGGGAACCGACTGAGCCAGTCGTGTTACCGAATTCATTCGGGAGCCCTGAATGGTTGATGACGTCGGTTTTTGTAGTTGAGTTTCTGACGTTGCCAGGAATCAGAGAAATGCCAACTGTTCTTGGTGCAATATCGATCGGACTCTGCTTGGGCTTACCTTCGATGTTAGCTGGGTGGAGTGCGGTTCGCTCGGGCGCATGGCGCTATGTAGTTACTGTCTTGCTCGCTCTGTTGAATGGTATTATTTTGACTTGTATGATAAGCCGAGAAATTGACCTGCTGCTGGTCTTGCTACCGTTGGCGTCAGCCGTACCGACTATCGTAACGCTATGGTTGATCAAGCGATTCTATGGCCGGTTTGCTCCGCTAGAGTCTGAGACGGAGCATTTCCCAGAAGGTTTGCGGTTTAATCTGTCACATTTATTTATTGTGACCACGCTACTGGCTGTGCTATTGGCCATTGGGAAAGCACTTGAGTTTGACATTTTTGATTTTGTCCCCCATCCAGATGAATTTGTTGTCCTATCTTGTCTTGTCGTCTTGTTCTCATTCAACACGTTATTACATGTCTGGGCGTTGATGGGGCACAGCGCAGTCTTGCGAGTTTTTGCTGTAGTTCCGATTGCGTTGGTCTCACTAATGACTTGCACTTGGTTTTGTATCCCAGACCAGTATCCGTCGCCAGTAAGTTGGTATCTCATCATCGGGTTGCCGCTGGTGTTGTCGTTTTTGTTAATGACGGTTTTCCGCTACGGCGGGTGGCGGTTTTTGAAAGCTGCAAAGTAACTTGTACCTTATCCGTGTCAATCAGTGTTTATCGTGGCTCTACTTCAAGCACTTTTACCGAATTCAAATCAACCAGATTTAGAGAGCGAAAGCGAGACACAGTTTAACGACGAGCCGGAAGGTGACCGTGTTTTACGAGGCCCTGTGAGAAACGCCGTCGCCTGCCGGCTCGTCGTTAAACTCACGATCTTGCGACTACTTTGACGCGTCGCGCTGGCGCATCGATTCGTACAGCATCACCGATGCGGTGACCGACACATTCAGGCTGTCGGCGATGCCGTTCATCGGTAGCTTGACCGGCTGGAAACCGTTGCCTCGCCAAGCGTCGGTAAGTCCGTTGGCTTCGTTGCCCAATACGATCGCGACCTTGCCGTCGAGCTTTTGGGCAAAGAAATCTTGAGCGTCTTCCAGAAATGCGGTCAGTACACAGTAGCCTTGTTCGGCCAACCAATTCTGAACGGCTTCGTTTGTGCCCGTTGCAATCGGCAAATCAAACGTGGCTCCCGTGCTGGAGCGGATTGCGTTGGGATGAAAAGCGTCGCACTTGGGGTCGGCCAAAATCAACCCGCCGTTACCACAAGCATCGATCGATCTCACAATCGCTCCAAGGTTGCCCGGCTTTTCGACTTGCTCCAAAACAACGATCGCTTTTCGGTCGGTTGGAAAGTCTGACAAATTCGTTTCAGGACGCTCGGCAATTGCTACCAGCCCTTCGCTGCGATCGCCAAATTGCAAGCGCTGCATCAGTGCTTCAGAGATCGAAAAAAATTCGCAGTCCGGTAGCCGAGCAACCAGCGGTTGGGCGATCCTGACAGCAGAATCTTCCACAAAGATCTCAACGACTTTCACGCCCGCATCGATCGCTCGGCCGATTTCTCGTTGGCCAAAGATGATGATGCGAGACTGTTGCTTCCGCCCGCGCGAGGCGTGCAGACGCATCGCTTTCTTGAGACGAGGATTTTGTAAGCTGGTGATCGGTAGCATGGGTGTTGGTGCCTATTCGCCGCACAACTCGAGAGCTTTGTCTTTGATGCCTCGCAGGTCCAGCTTTCCGGTGCCCAACAGCGGTAGGTTGTCAACCAAGAAAAAGCTGTCAGCCGAAGGGATGAAGATGTTTGGCAAGCCGTCGTCTTTGAGCGCCTTTTGCATCATTTCGGTGGTCGCGTTTTTGACGGTATACAGCACGACCAAACGCTCACCCTTTTTCGCATGTGGCACTGCCGTAACAGCAACCAGTAAATGGTCATCTGAATCGTCGTCGGGAGTTGAATCCAGTGTCCGACAGAGCACTTCCTCGATTTTCAAGTGTGGTACCATTTCGCCGCCAATTTTGGAAAAGCGACTCATGCGGCCAGTGATTTGGATAAAGCCATCGTCATCAATGATCGCCACATCGCCCGTCTTGTACCAGCCATCGATTAAAACTTCAGCGGTCGCTTCTTCGCGATTCAGATAGCCTTTCATTACGTTAGGGCCCGAGATCCAGAGCATGCCGGATTGGTTGGGGCCGAGCTGTTCGCCGGTTTCCAAATCGGTGACGCGAGCGGAACAGTTGGGCATCGGCCGCCCGACGGTGCCCTCCTTGGTTTCGATCTGGAAGTCTTTATTTGCTTGGCGCGAGTAAGGAATGTTGACGGCAGCGACAGGAGCCAGTTCGGTTGTGCCGTAGCCTTCGACTGGTCGCACGCCGAACTTCTTTTCAAATTCGTCGCACAGTTCGTTGGGCAATCTTTCGGCACCAGCAATCACCATTTCCAACGATTTAAACTGTTCAGGGGTGCAGCGACGCATGTAAGATCGCAAGAACGTCGGTGTTGCGACAAGAGTCGTGCCCGCAAATTTCTCTGTCAGCTTGCCAATTACCTTTGCATCCAAAGGATTGAAGTGATAGACACCACGGATTTCAGAAACCGCGGGTACCCAGAGCGTAACGGTGTAACCCATCGAGTGGAAAAATGGCAGAATACCAACGATCGTATCTTTGGCGTGCAAAGACGCGACCTTGCGAATGCCTTGAACGTTGCTCATCACGTTTTGCTGAGTCAGCATGACGCCTTTCGGGACGCCCGTTGAACCGGATGTGAAGACAATCGTCAGCACGTCGTCGGCTTTAATACTGTTTAGGCCAAGCATGCTCTTGAGCAAAAACCCAGGAGTGGCAAAAGCGTGCATCGCGGAGATGGCTTTGTCCATGCCAGTAACTTTTTCTTTTGCGTCGTCCAAGTAGAAGACTTTGCAGTCGAACTCAAAATTGAATTTGTCGGCAACTTTTCGGGTGGTCAAAATTGTTTTGATGCCCGCGTCTTTAACGCAATGATTGATCAGTTCATTGGACAAAGAGTAGTTCAAGTTGATGGCGACACGTTTGTCCAAAGCGAGCCCGAGGTTTACGATCGCCGCGCCGACCGTTGGTGGGATTAGCACCCCGACATGGTTTTCGTCGGCGTCTAAAATATCCCGGCGAAGTAAACGCTTCAGAACCAGTGCTCGGGTGAGCAGTTTGCCGCCAGTTTCTTCTTGTTTAGTGGAGTCGCCGATCTTGGAGCGGAACTTGCTTGCTTTGCACGCTGATATGAACGCTGCTGCGGGAGCAACGAATTTTCCTGCTTGGTTTTCCATTGTTTTTGCT